>JAZSJE010000184.1:0-2416 GCA_045534135.1 Eubacteriales bacterium | reverse complement strand
TATATTTTTTGGAGGAAAAGAAAAAATGGCAGAAAACATCAGACACAGAAGAATGGGTGCAAAGAAGGCCCCCTTTTACCGTGTAATCGTTGCAGATTCCCGTTCCCCCCGTGACGGTCGTTTCATCGAAGAGGTTGGTTACTACAACCCCATGACCGAGCCTGCTGAGGTTAAACTCGATATGGAAAAGATCGACAAGTGGGTAAAGAACGGCGCACAGCCTACCGACACCGTTCGTGCACTTCTTAAGAAGAGCAACATAGTTGACTAATTCTGAAGGTGACACCTGATGACAAATTTGAAGGAAACCTTAAGCAATATTGCAAAAGCCATCGTTGACTCGCCCGATGAGGTAATAGTCAGTGAAACAGTTGACGGAAAAAAGGTCAATCTGGTTTTGAGTGTTGCTGAAGACGATATGGGAATGGTCATCGGCAAGCACGGCAAGATCGCCAAGGCAATACGCACGGTCATGAGAGCCGCCGCTAACGCTGATGGAATGGACGTTAACGTTGAAATAAGATAAGCACAAGCGTACAAAGGGTGAACCGTTCATATCGGTTCCCTTTTGTTTTGGAGGACTATGGAAACACTCTCAATAAAACAGCAAAAGCAGTTGCTTGTTAGCAAGCTTGATGCTGAGCTTGAGGCTCTGCTTTTTGAACTCAATAATTACATAAACTGCTTTGAGCGTACAGACTTTTTCACGCTATCTCTTTCCAAGGAACGAATCAAATTTTACAAAAGCAAATACGAACTACTCAGAGTCAACATCGCTGCCCCGACCGAATCGGCAGCAAAAGCTATGGGTAAGATATCAACCCTTCTTATAGAAGCTGACAGAAATATGCTTGACCAAACAGCAATAGAGCTCAAGAAAATATTCGGTGAGTATCTCTCTTTTGAGAATACTCTTTCGATGTTTTTCAAAGCTTCAAATTCCGCTTTTAAAGAGAGTCAGCTCTCTGTTTCTCAACTAAGTGACAGCGCAAAAAAATTAAGCTTTTCTATAAACTCGCTCAGGAATATATTGAAATAGACCGAGAATTTTACCTCGGTCTGTATTTTTTTGATTTAAGCATTTGAAGGTATAGCTCTTGCGTGCTTTGGGTCATCGCACGAGCATTAAGCTCATTTTGATATCTCTTTTTGCTTTTTTTGCAAAGGGCGCCATATTTCGAGAGATCATTCCATTTCATATTTGCGACAAGTCTTATTTTTGCAGCCAGATCAATATAGTCAGCCGCTTTGTAAATATATCCGTTTTCACCGTCCCTTACCATGTAGGTATTTCCGCCGTAATCACTTGCGACACACGGCTTCCCGATACTCATTCCCTCTGAAAGCGCGAGTGAGGAGGTTTCTGTGCCTACAGAGCAGTTTACGTTAAGATCGCATATATTCATACACGGAGCAACATCGGCAAGAAATCCCGTAAAAATAACGTTTTTGTCTATATTTAATTCTCTGCTCAGCTTTTTTAAATATAATTCTCTGCTTCCTGTGCCTATAATGAAAAATTTATATTTATCCGATTCCCTGCAAAGAATTTCAGCTGCTTTTAAAAAAGTGTCGTGATCCTTGCACTTTTCCAATCTTGCGCATATGACGGCTACAAAATCATCGGTTGATATACCGTATTTTTCTCGCAGCTGCTTTTTTTCTTCATTAGATACAGCTCTCAATGCCTCAGCACCGTTTATGATAGTGCTTATCCTATTTTTTGCGACGCCCATATCGGTAAGATTGTTTTTTGCCGAGTGTGCCACCGCCACGACTCTATCACTTAAAATGTTGGTAAAAATGCGAACCGCAAATCTCATTACGGGATTTTTATATATCCTTCCCACAGGATACACACAGTGTCTGGTATAAAGCTTTACGGGAACTCCCGTGATCCTTGCCGCGATCCTTGCTGTCATACATCCGTGAGCATTTATGATATCGGGACGGATCTTTTTTAATATCTTTACATATTCAAATATTCCTCTGAGGTCAAAAGACTTATCCTTGCAGGAGCTTGATGGGATTATTTTTACGTCTTGCTCCAAAAATCTGTCCTTTAGCTGACTGTTGTTTGGCAAGACCACATTTACATCAAAGATGCTGTGATCTGTATGCTTTATTCTATTCAAAAGCAAAATTCCCGCTCCGCCTATATTACTGTCGCTTATTGCTTCTACGACTTTTATCATTAATTCACCGCCTTTTTAACTATCTTTCCCAAAAAAACAAGAGATACGCAAAAATTGCGTATCTCTTTTGTTATCGGTAATTTTTATTTTCTCTTGAGCTTTCCTACTACTCTACCGCAGCAAACAGCCTCAGCATAATCTCTGAGCAGAATGTCGCCATAATCGGAATTGAGAGATATAAGTCTGTCGCCACCGTATTTCTTGAAATATCCGTTTCCGTC
>JAZSJE010000170.1:0-2834 GCA_045534135.1 Eubacteriales bacterium | reverse complement strand
CCACGAGTTCCGCACCACCTGCGTAAAGGGCTATCATACAGAGGAAAGTATAAAAGAGCTTGCGTCCCTCATAGAAGGGGAAGAAAGATATTTTCTGCAAAACTTTGTGGATTCGGGCGCGCTTATCGACCCTGAATGCAGGGGACTTTCGGGGGAGGAAATGAACCTTCTTTTGCAAACCGCAAGAAAATTCGTTCCCGCCGCTCAATTAAGAGGGGTATAACAAACCACGCAAAACCCGTGATATGTTCACGGGTTTTTGAATATTTACTATTGACAAAGCGTATGTGCGTATGTTAATCTGTAATCAGAGGAAAACTTTTCCTTTAAAATTACCAAAAGGAAGACGATTTTATGCGTATACTTGAACATAAAAACCGCCCTCAGCGGTATTTGAAAAATTGCGCAAGAGTGTACGGAAACAATATCCGCGCATAATGCAATAGGGCGTTATTGGGTTTGTCAGACAATCCGCCTGTAAGTGATAACAATTCACTAATGAATCACGGCAGGGACCGCGAAGCGGTATATCAACCGCAATCCTTTGATATCGCAAATGTAAATTATATATTTTCTAATTAATTTGGAGGTTTAAGATGAAAAAAACAATATCGCTATGTGTTATGTCATTAATTCTTTTGTTGTTAGGTTGCACAGATTTACCGGATGGTACGCCAAGTCGTGAGTTGTCTTATGAAAACGTTAGCGATTTAAATGATGAGAGTACTAATCATACAGATGTTGAAAATGGTACTTCAAATTACACATTCATATCGTTACACGCAGATTATCCAGAGTATGATAACATTGAATCTGTATCAAACGCTGCTACCAATATATATATTGGAACAGTGAAAGATATCTCCTATGAGATTATTGATATGAAAACAGGAAAAGTCGATAACTCTGCAGAATCACAAAGCTCGTCACGGATGTTATACACCATATATACTGTATCCGTAACAACTTCCCTAAAGGGAGAAAACCCTTCGGAAATAAAAATACGTAGGATTGGCGGTTTAATTGGATGCAATGAAACTGACCAATATGAAAAAATGGAAAAATCAGGATTGTTAAGTAAGTACAACGGAATTCCGATTGTTGACAAAAGTGTAACTCTCAATGTCGACGATGAATATATATTTTGTACCCAGCGCACAGGCGGCGATTTCGACTTTGTTATTAACTTGACTCAATTTGCATATAAAGTAAATTCATATGAAGCTGAACTGTTAATTGAAAACAATAAATAATTTCATCCAATAAAGTGATATTAAAAATTCTTCATAGATGGGGAGATCACTGTCAGACCATCTCCTCAAAAAAACAAATTCTCCCCGAACAAACATCGGGGAGAAATTTTTGCACATTTTTTTACAAAAACACAATATATAGTGTTTTTGCCTATTGACAAACACGAAATGGTGTGCTATACTCAATCTCGCTGACAAATAAAAAAGAAACTTAAAAAGGAGCAGGAAAATGTATCAGGTTATTAAAAGAGACGGAAAAATCAACGATTTTGATATTTCCAAGATCACTCACGCTATAAAAGCGGCTTTTGACGCACAGGAAAAGAACTACAATATATCGGTTATCGATTTTATCGCCCTCAAGGTTACCGCGGATTTTGAAAGCAAGATAGTAGACGATCTCATATCCGTAGAGGATATTCAGGACAGCGTAGAATCCGTACTTATCCAGTCCGGTTACGGCGACGTTGCAAAGGTATACATTCTTTACCGCCGCAACAGAGAAAAGCTCCGTCAGGTAAAGAGCTCTGTGCTGGACTATAAAAAACTGGTTGACGATTACGTAAAGGCTACCGACTGGCGCGTTAAGGAAAACTCCACCGTTACATATTCTGTAGGCGGTCTTATCCTTCACAACTCCGGTTCTATCACCGCAAATTACTGGCTCAGCGAGGTTTATGACGACGAGGTCGCAAACGCACACATCAATGCGGATATGCATATTCACGATCTTTCCATGCTTACCGGTTACTGCGCAGGCTGGTCCTTAAAACAGCTTATTCAGGAAGGCTTGGGCGGAGTTCCCGGCAAGATCACCTCTTCTCCCGCAAGCCACCTTGCAACTCTCTGCAACCAGATGGTAAACTTCCTGGGTATTATGCAGAACGAATGGGCAGGCGCGCAGGCGTTTTCCTCCTTCGATACCTATCTCGCTCCCTTCGTTAAGGTAGATAACCTGGATTACGAGCAGGTTAAAAAGTGCATAGAATCCTTTATTTACGGTGTTAATACTCCTTCCCGCTGGGGTACTCAGGCGCCCTTCTCCAACATTACTCTGGACTGGACAGTGCCCGCAGACCTTGCAGAGCTTCCCGCAATAGTAGGCGGCAAGGAAATGGACTTTAAGTACAAGGACTGCAAAAAGGAAATGGATATGATAAACAAAGCGTTTATCGAAATTATGATCGAAGGCGATGCCAACGGCAGAGGCTTCCAGTATCTTATTCCTACCTATTCCATCACCGCAGATTTCAATTGGTCCGAAACCGAAAACAACCGTCTGTTGTTTGAGATGACCTCCAAATACGGCACTCCTTATTTCTCCAACTACGTAAACAGCGATATGGAACCCAGCGACGTACGCTCCATGTGCTGCAGACTCCGTCTTGACCTCCGCGAACTCCGCAAAAAGTCCGGCGGCTTCTTCGGCAGCGGTGAATCTACCGGTTCCGTTGGCGTTGTTACCATAAACATTCCCCGTATCGCATACCTTTCCAAGGACGAAAAGGAATTTTATACCCGTCTTAACAAGGTAATGGATATCGCCGCACGCTCTCTCAAGGTAAAGCGTACCGTTATCAC
>JAZSJE010000104.1:0-3062 GCA_045534135.1 Eubacteriales bacterium | reverse complement strand
GGAGCCCTAACAAAAACGGCGTTTCTTTTTTGTTTCTTTTTTCTTTGCGCCAATAGTGCCAAAGAAAAAAGATAAAGACGCGCAGCGGCTTCTTTTCTCTTACTTTTCTTGAAAGAAAAGTAAGCAAAAGAACTTCATACTAAGGTTTTTATTATTGTCTAGGATTGTGCGCTGACATAGCCGACCATATTTTTGCCCGGCAAAGTAGGCAAAAGAACTTCATATTAAGGGTGTCATTATTGACTTACCTTGTGCGCTGACTTAGGTCACGCACAGACCCAAGGATTGAGTTTGGTCAAGCTTTTTAAAGCTTGCGGGTCATAGGGCAGAGCCCTAACGAAACGGCTGTGCCACCACCGAGCTACTTTCTGACCAAATACTTCCTCATATCTATTGCGCAGGCTACAAGAATTATAAGACCCTTGATCACGTACTGCAAATTTGAGTCAATTCCAAGGAAGGTAAGACCTACGAAAATAATTCTTAAAAGAACAACACCCGTAATGACTCCGCGGATCTTACCGATACCGCCGACAAAGGAAACACCGCCAATAACACAGGCTGCTATCGCGTCAAGCTCGTAGTTAAGACCGGTAGCGGCACTGTTTGAGCCTATTCTTGCAGCCTCTATAAATCCCGTAATGCCGTACATTATTCCCGCAAGCACGAAAACCCAGATTATAGTCTTGCTTACCGATACACCCGACACGTTCGCCGCCTCGGGATTTGAGCCTACGGCAAACATATTTTTACCAAACGAGGTCTTGTTCCAGATAAACCACATGATGACCGTGATCGCAATAGCGTAAAAGATATAATTAGGGATCGCAACACCGCCTATCCTGAAAAGGCTTCCCGTGATAAAATTAGTGTAGCCCGTATCAAGTCCCGAGATCGACTGACCGTTGTTCGTGCCTTGCATAAGATACATAAGAAGAACACCGTAGGTGATAAGCTGTGTCGCAAGTGTTACAATAAACGGGTGGAGCTTGAATTTTGCGGTGCAAAATCCGTTAATAAAGCCGACCAAGGCACCGATGAGGATAATGCCCAGGAAAACTATCCAGATAGGAATTGTGGGCAGGGAAGGAAACATCTTGTTCGCGTAGCCCGATGCCTGAAGCAGAGAGGCTGCTATGCAGGCGGTAAGTCCGACGATACGGCCTGCCGAAAGGTCGGTACCCGTCAGAATTATACAGCCCGCAATACCAAGCGCTATGGGAAGATTTGCCGCCGAGAGTGAGATGATATTTACGATCGAGGACAGCGAGAGAAATCTTGAATCGTATATCTGTATTCCAACAATTGCCGCAATCAGCAGGATATAAAGCAAATTGTTTATAAAAAATTCCTTTATAGCTCTCCTCTTTTCGTCGGAGGGCATTTTTTGAAAGTCCTTGAATTTGTTGATCGGATTGAAATTTGCAAGGACTGAACGGTTGTTACTCATTATAAATCTCCTTATACGTATTTTGCCGCCAGAGTCATAATTTCTTCCTGAGAGGTGCTTGCCGCATCTACCTCGCCCGCAAGCCTGCCGCCCGACATAACTAAAATTCTGTCACAAACTCCGAGCAGCTCGGGCATCTCGCTCGATACCATCAGAACGCACTTACCCTTTGAGGCAAGCTCGATTATCAGCTGATATATCTCATATTTTGCGCCGACGTCAATTCCTCTGGTCGGCTCGTCAAGCAAAAGCACCTCGGGGTCGGTCAAGAGCCAGCGCCCCAGAATTACCTTTTGCTGATTTCCACCCGAAAGAGAGCGGATCTTCGTTCTGTGCGAGGGTGTTTTTATGCGCATGGACTTGATCGACCATTTAGTGTCCTGCCTCATTTTTCGTTCACTCAGGAAAATTCCGCCAATTCGATACTTTGAAAGCCCCGAAATAACCGTGTTTTCGGTGATATCCAAAATACCGAATATGCCTGTAGCTCGGCGCTCCTCGGTCAACAGAGCAAATCCATTTTTCTTGGCTTCGCGCGGATTTCGGTTGAGAGCGCGCTTTCCGTGGAGAAGAATGCTGCCGCCATCTCGCTCCAAAAGTCCGAAAATGCTCTCAAGAAGCTCTGTTCTGCCCGCACCGCCAAGACCCGCCACGCCTAATATCTCACCTTTTCTTACACTGAATGATACGTCTTTGATGGGCGCATAGCGTGTCGAAAGATTTTTTATCTCAAGCGCGGTAGCACCAAGCACATTTGTCTTTTTGGGGAAACGCTCGGTCAGCTCTCTGCCGACCATGAGCTTGATTATTCTGTCCATTGTAAGATCTGCCGCTGCTTCGGTTGCAATGTGCTTTCCGTCGCGCATGATGGTAACCTCGTCGCAGATGCGCAGAATTTCCTCCATTTTGTGGGAGATATATATAATTCCGCAGCCCTCGGATTTAAGCTTTTCTATTATTCGGAAAAGATGCTCGACCTCACGGTCATTGAGAGAGGAGGTCGGCTCGTCAAGTACGATTATTTTTGCCCCGTAGGATACCGCCTTTGCGATCTCAACCATCTGGCGCTCGGAAACCGACATTTCACTCATTATTCGGTCGGGCGGAATATCTATATCAAGCTCGGAGAAGATCTCTTTTGTTTTTTGGCGCATTTTGCCCTCAAGAGTAATAAATCCAAGCGCTGTTGGATATCTCCCAAGCCAGATATTGTCCGAAACGCTACGCTTCAGCGCTTGATTTAGCTCCTGATGCACCATCGCAACACCGTTTTCAAGAGCGTCCTTGGGATTTTTAAATGAAACTCGATGCCCGTCGAGCAGAATTTCACCGCCGTCAAGCGAATAGATACCAAAAAGACACTTCATTAGGGTTGACTTTCCCGCACCGTTCTCGCCCATAAGCGCGTGTACACTGCCGCTCTTGACCGAGAGGGAAACACCGTCAAGAGCCTTGACACTTGGAAAGGTCTTTGATATGTTTTTCATCTGCAGTAAATATTTTTCTTCCATATAATATCCTTTTTTGTTTTTTACGTTCTTTTCTTGAAAGAAAAGAACCAAAAGAACTTCTTACCGGGGGTGTTATTGACTTAGCTTGAGCGCTGACACAG
>JAZSJE010000175.1:0-2485 GCA_045534135.1 Eubacteriales bacterium | reverse complement strand
GAAGAAGATCGCCGAGTTCGGTATCTTCGGGCTTGCAGGACTCAACGTGCTGCTCCTCGTGTTCCTCATCATCCTCTCGGCAACCAACAGCGAGAGCTATTCGGAATACGGAATGGAAAGCTCGGCAGGCATCAGGCTGTCGGCAGGCATCTTCATCAGCCTCGTGATTACCGTCGGCGCGGCGGTGGCTCTCAAAATTCTCGAAAAGAAGCTCCCGGCGACCGATAGCGGCGAAACCGTAACCTACGTTTGCGCCAAGTGCGGAAAGAAGGCAAGAAGCTCCGATAAGTTCTGCAACGCCTGCGGCGGCGAGATCGAAAAGAAGGTCGTTATAAAAGAGGAATACGCCTGTGAAAAATGCGGAAAGCGTGCAACCGCAAAGGAAAAATTCTGCTCCGCTTGCGGCGGCGAGATCAAGGTGAAGGAAAAGCCGCTCGTCATAGAGCCTACAGAAGCTGAAGCAAGTGCCGAGGCAGAGGCGGCGGTAACCGAGGCTTGATATAAAAAATGAAAGGATAAAATCGAAAATAATACGAAAGGAAAATTAGGAAACGAATGCGCCGTAAAATCAATTATTCTTGCGGCGCAAGACCCACCTAAATAAAGGAGGAAATTTACAATGAAAATATTATCGCACACACTATTGTCCAAAAAAGCCGTGTCACTAATACTTGCTATAGTTCTCGTATGCACTATGCTCTTCAGCCTGGTGGCTTGCGAAAGCACTGATGCAGACATTGAATCGTTGAACGCTAAAATTGCGGAATTGACCGATCAGCTTGCGGAAGCTGAGAATGAAATTGATAAGCTTGAAGTAGAAAAAGCGGCACAATCTGCTGAGATAACATCCCTGGAGGCAGACCTTGAAACGCTCCGCACAGAGAAAACCGCCCTTGAGGAAGAAATTGCAGACCTTAAAACCGAGATTGCAAGGCTTCGGGAGCTTATGGACGCAAACTCCGATGCGCTTTTGGAGGAAATCGATAAGCTTGAGGCTCAGATTGACTCTCTTGAAGCAAGAAAAAGTGAGCTTGAGACATCTTCTTTGGAAAAGGACGAGGAGATCAAAGCCCTTCGTAACTGTCTTAAGGATATACATAGTTTCAAGGATGGGATATGCATCATCTGTGGTAAAGAGAGCGAAAAAGCATACACGCGCGAGGGTGATTACATCTACTTTGGTGAATATCCCCAGACGTTAAAGGCCGATAGTGTAACCATTACCTCAACCACCGACGAACGTGGCTACTACCTGGGTGACGACGGATGCTATTATGCCAAGGTAAGTGCAGATCCTCACTATAATGACTTTACCTTCTCCACAGGAGCAAGCATAACGAAAGGAACCGTATATTACTTCAAGGTTGAGCCCATCCGTTGGAGAATACTCTCCGAGGAAAATGGCGAGGCGTTCCTCCTTTGCGATAGCATAATTGACGTCCTGCCATATCAATGGGATTTTTATGACCGGTATCAAATATACTACAATAACGCAGACGGCGTGCCCGAGGGCACCTATGCAAATAACTATAAGTACAGCGAAATAAGAGCCTGGCTTAACGCAACCTTCTACGAAACGGCATTCAGCGCGCTTCAGCAGGAAATAATTCTGATCACCGAGGTGGATAACAGCGCAAAGAGCACTAACCCCCACGGCAACGAAACCGCACATAACGGAGGTGTTAACAAATACGTTTGTGAAAATACCAACGATAAGATTTTTCTTCTTTCTCAAGAGGAAGCAACCAACGAAGCCTACGGATTTTCTTCTTCCGAGTCCGCAGATGAGTCGAGAGAGATGATAACATCGGATTACTCAAGAGCACTCGGAGCGCTGATGATAACAACGGAGGACTACTACGGCAACGGCTGGTGGTATCATCGCTCGCCCGACTGTAACCGTAGCGGCTATGCATACAGAAGTAGCACAGACGGACATTGTAATAGCTCTATCTGGGTTGACTATACCAACTTAGGTACGGTTCCCGCCTTGAAAATAAGGCTGTAAGCATTTTTATAGTATCATGTTAAATCTAAAGGGTAATCTCCGGCTCTAATTTTTGAGTTCGATTTAACTACACTTCGGCTCACCAAAAAAAGAGACAGACACCACAAAAGGGTGTCTGTCTCTTTTTTTGTGCTCTGCACAAAACCGAACCCACTTGCACGTAAAGATGCGTGCAGATTTGCAGGAATATTATTCGTGCAAGGGGTTCGTATACCTCGTGTGCAAGGCACAACGAGGTATTGCGGTAGTGCGGAGATATACCAAGAGATCAGTACAGACCTTGAAATTGTCACTTCATTATTAACCCGCACACCGCATTCCCGTCGGGTTTGCCGCTCGGGATATAATCTCTACTGATTACACTTTCTGTACTAACTGCAAGTTTCATCTCCTCGCCAGGCAATATTCCGCATTCGCGGAATGCACCAAATAAAGTTAGATAACTATACCACCAAGAGTGGTGCTTTTTTTATGAAG
>JAZSJE010000022.1:0-7961 GCA_045534135.1 Eubacteriales bacterium | reverse complement strand
AGCGCTTGATATGGGACTTAAGATCGTAGAAATCTTTTGCGGCATAGAAAGTTCCAACACCTTGCGCACCGCTGTTATCGCAGACTGACATGAAGCTTTTTTCTGACAAATCCTGTGCAAGAAAATTTTTTCTTGCACAGCGCAAATCTCTCACAAGAGAAGAAATAGAGCTTTTTTCTGCACGCCTGAGCAAATCACTCTGCTCGCTCAATGAATTCAAAGATGCGGACACCTTATTGTTCTATTATCCGACTCAAAATGAGCCCGAGCTTTTTTTGGCAATGGAAACAGGAATAAAAATGGGAAAAAGCATAGCTTTCCCTATCTCCATGCCCGACACACTCACGCTCGATTTTCGCTGTGTAAATTCGCTATCCGAGCTTAAGCCGGGCACATACAAGATAATGGAGCCTTCTGAGGATGCTCCAATAGCTGTTTTTACACAAAGATCTCTTTGCGTAGTTCCCGCCCTCGCCTTTGATGAAAGAGGATTTCGCCTTGGCTACGGAAAAGGCTATTACGATAGATTTCTACCAAGCTTCCCCGGAAAGAGCGTTGGTCTTTTTTTCGACGGATTTTTGTGCAAGGATCTTCCTACAGACACGACAGATATCGCGGTAGACCTCTTAATTTCAAGCATAGGAGTTTTGAAAAAATAATGAAGCTTCCTTTTTTCACCCGCACTCAAAAAAACAGCGGACAACCTAAAGACAAAAAAAGGAATATAGTTCTCACTCCCTCGGTAGTTGTTCTTGCTACCTATCTTTTCCTATTGCTTTCTAAGCTCGCGGACATAACACTTATCAACCGAGAGAATGAATATTACAGTGTTATCATTCTTCAGCTTATGATATTTTTGCTCCCTGGGGCGATATGGTGTAGATTTAGCGGGGATAATTATATAAAAGGCCTGCGCTTGCGTTTGCCTAAGGCTAATTCCTTGCTGCTTATCGTCAGCTCGGCTATGCTTATGATATCGGGTGGGTTGCTTATAAGCATGCTCCTTGGCGGACTTGACTCGCTATCGCACAACTTTTCGCTTTATGATACATTTATTTCGAAAACCGACGGATCGATCCCTTCAAGCCTTTACCTGTTAGCCGCATACGCAATTATCCCCGCAATATGCGAGGAATTTATATTCAGAGGAATTCTCTGCTCCGAATACGAAAGCGGTGGCGTTTTCAAGGCGGTAGTATTTTCCTCGGTATTCTTCGCAATGCTTCATTTCAACCCCGTAAACATTCTGGTGTATCTTTTCTCGGGAGTTATACTCGCACTTGTGTTATACGGATCCCGTTCGCTTTTCGGGGCAATGATAGCTCATATGCTATACAATATATTTGGCCTTTTCGGTCAACCGTATATGAACACACTTTACAGAATAACCGGAAGCTCAAATTTCTTTCTTTTTTTGGTCGCGTTCTTTTTCCTATTGTCAGGGGCAATATTCTGTCACGAGGCAGCAAAGCTTTATAAAAAATATCTTTACCAAGGTATATCCTCTGGCTATCGAAAGCCTATACTTACCGATCCGGCAAAGATAAGAGCCTCCTATATAACAGTTCTTAAAGAGCCTGCGACCATAGCCTGCTTTGTTTTTTATATCCTTGCGTGCATAATTTACGCTTTTTGATATACAAACAAATTTTAACTTGAATAAAAAGCTCCTTTTTGCCAAATGATGTTTTTAGATATCATTTTAAAAAGGAGTTTTTTATGTATAAACGATTACTTATTTTTACCTTTTGCGTCTTGGGACTTACCATGATACTGAGCATGCTTCCTATCCACGGAGAAAGCGATCTTTACAAGAGCGTAGTGCGATTGCACGTATTGGCAAACTCAGACAGTGAGGAGGATCAAGCGCTGAAGCTCAAGGTCAGAGATTCAATACTCGATGAGAGCGAAAGGCTTCTGGCAGATTGCAAGGATCAGCTTCAGGCAAAAAAAGTCATAGAGGAAAATCTTGAAAAATTTGAGCGAGTCGCAAAGCAAAGGATCATTAATGAGGGCTTCGAATATGACGTTAAGGTTCTTATCGGTAATGAGGAATACCCCACGAGAAATTATGAAAGCTGCTCCTTTCCCGCGGGAGAATACCTTTCTCTGCGCGTACTGATAGGCGATGCAGAGGGGCAGAATTGGTGGTGCGTTCTCTTTCCACCTATGTGTCTGTCTGCCGCAAGCAACGGCAACGAGGCATTTGCACAGGTCGGTCTTACAGGCGAGCAGTATAACGTAATTACCGAAAGCGAAAATCCAAAATACAAGGTTCGCTTTAAGATTTTGGAGGCATTTGGCAGTATATTTGGCAACTGAGAGGGATGGCAATCCCTCTCCTTCTTTTTTCTCACTTCTCAAACACTTATTCTAAAAAGCTCTTGATATAAAGCCAGAGGTATGGTATAATATATAGGATAAATGAATAACAGAGGAAAAATATGAATTCAAATCAAACATACGAAAAAATTGTCAAGGTAGAAAACACGCCTAAAAATATCGCAAAAAAGATATCGCTCATAATGGGATATCTTCTTTACTTCTCTATTTGGGTGCTTGCGGCGCTCAATAACATAAAAAACCATAGCTTTCTGCTCATTTTAATGGCTGGGCTTCTCACCACACTTGCCCTGGTGCTGATCACGTGGAAGTATTTTCAGGTCGAATATGAATATTCCCTATGGTATGGCAACCTTAGTGTAGCTAAGATATACGGCAAGAAGAAGCGTAAGCCACTTGTGGATACCGATGTCAAGGATCTTATCATGATAGCCCCAGCTACCGATGAATACATAGCCAAGGCTGAGCACTTTGGTATCGACACAAGAATTATAGCCGTATCAAGTGAGAATGCTGAAAATATCTGGCTGGTCGTCACAGGCGGCGATGATGAAAAATGCGTGCTGATCTTCTTTGAAGCAGATGAGCGATCTCTACAGATTCTAAAAAACCTGAACCCAATTTCATTTATAAGAAAACGCTGATTTTTTAGGTATGCCCAAGCGGCATACCTTTTTTAGTTCATTTTTTCTTTCCCAGTGCATAAAATTAAAAACAATAAGCTTTCGGGAGAAATTTATGAAAATCAAAGTATCTTTTTTCTTTTTACTTATGCTCATATCGCTTTTTCTTTCCCACTCTTACCTCTCCATAGCGGCTTTTTTGGCGGCAGGACTTCATGAGCTTGGGCACATAATCGCAGCACGACTTTGCTCAATTCCGCTCAGTGAGTTAAAGCTTGGAATTTTAGGAGCGGCTATAACCACAAACGGTGAGCTGTGTTCGTATAAAAAAGAAATTTTCCTGGCGATCTCCGGTCCTATGGTAAATATAATCTCCGCGTTTTTAGTGCTCCGACATATAGATGCTCCCGACCGATTTGGAGCAATGTTTGTCGCGGCATCCTTCTTTCTCGGAATTCTTAACCTGCTGCCAATAGACGATTTTGACGGTGCCAGGATACTAAAATGCATTCTTTTACTCAAACTCTCCCCAGACAGAGTGGATTTCATCTCAAAAAGAATATCCTTTATCCTTATTTTTTCTCTTTGGTTTTTCTCCGTATATCTGCTTTTGCGCATGTCCGCCTCACTTTCCCTTTTCACTTTTTCGCTCTCTCTTTTCTGCAAAACCTTTCTTGGACGAAAAGTTTAGATTAGCCGAGAATATTGAAGATTTGCAGAGAAAAACGAAGATTTCTCCAAAATTTTCTAATATTTTCACGATTTTTGCCGTTTCCTGAAAAATAATGCCGTTTTTTCAAATCTTTTTTTGAAAACATCTTGCATTTTAGTATAATATCTGTTACAATATTCGCATGGAATTAAAAGCGGTCGCTTTTGCCCCTTTCCAGAGTAATTTTGTGAAGGAGTTTTTATGCTAAATGAAAACAAAGCTCGTAGAATTAAAGAACATCTCGAAGTCGTATGACGGTGAGCCTGTCCTTTCAAACGTCAATCTTTATATCAATGACAGAGAATTTATAACTCTCCTCGGTCCCTCGGGCTGCGGAAAGACCACCACGTTGAGAATGATCGGTGGCTTTGAAACACCTGATGAGGGTGACGTTTATTTTAACGGCGTAAGAATAAACGATGTGCCGCCCTATAAAAGACACATAAACACCGTATTTCAGAAGTACGCGCTTTTCCCCCACCTTAACGTCTATGACAATATAGCCTTTGGCTTGCGCATAGCTAAGGTAAAGGAGAACGAAATAAGGGAGCGCGTTTCGGAAATGCTTTCTCTGGTCAACCTAAAGGGATTTGAAAAGAGGAACGTTTCCCTGCTTTCAGGCGGTCAGCAGCAGCGAGTTGCTATCGCGCGGGCTCTCATAAACAAGCCAAAGGTTCTTCTGCTGGACGAGCCCCTTGGCGCGCTCGACCTCAAGCTTCGCAAGGACATGCAGGTAGAACTTAAAAATATCCAGGCAAAAACAGGTATAACCTTCATTTACGTTACCCATGACCAGGAGGAAGCCCTCTCCATGTCCGACACCATAGTTGTTATGGCAAACGGAAAAATTCAGCAGATAGGCACTCCCACAGACATTTACAACGAGCCTGTAAACGCGTTTGTAGCCGACTTTATAGGCGAATCAAATATTATAGACGGTGTTATGCTCGACGATTATTCCGTTCGCTTTGCGGGTCAAACATTTGAATGTCTTGACAAGGGCTTTGACAAAAACGAGGCTGTTGACGTAGTAATACGTCCCGAGGACGTAGACGTTGTTCCTCTCGAAAAGGGCATGCTTTCGGGCGTAGTAAGCAGCGTCACCTTCAAGGGCGTTCACTATGAAATAATAGTTGATATCAAGGGCTTTAAGTGGATGATACAATCCACCGATTACGTATCTCCCGAGCAGACCATCGGCGTATACATCGAGCCCGACGCAATACATATCATGAAAAAATCCGAATACTCCGATATGTTCGGTGACTATTCCACCTTCTCGGATGAAATGGAGCATCTCTCAGACCCTGAAATGCTTCCCCTGGAGGAGTGATAGATGAAGAAAAGATCTCTGTTTCAACGTATTTCGGCAGTACCTCACATAGTATGGATGGTAATGTTTATCGTTGTCCCCATGTTCTTTGTGATCTACTTTACCTTGACCGATTCTAACGGAAACTTTTCGTTTTCCAATATCTCAAACATCACATATCTTGGACAGTACACCAACGTTTTTCTCCTTTCAATAGCATTTGCTCTTATAGCCACCTTTATTTGCCTGCTTATCGGCTATCCCCTTGCCTATTTCATGGCAAACTCCAGCCCAAAAATGCAAAAGATATGGCTCGTGCTGCTCATGCTTCCCATGTGGTGCAATCTTCTTATCAGAACCTACTCGCTCATGGCGCTTCTTGATAACGGAGGAATTCTCAACAGCTTCCTTGAGAGCATAGGTCTTGGAAAGCTGCATATAGTCGGCTCAGGCTTCGGTGTTATTCTTGGAATGATATACGATTTTCTGCCCTACATGGTCCTTCCTATTTTCACTGTCATGACCAAGCTCGACAAGCGTTATATAGAGGCTGCACAGGATCTTGGCTGCAACAGACTCAAGACAATGACAAAGGTAGTTATGCCACTGACTCTTTCGGGAGTTATTTCCGGCGTAACTATGGTATTCGTCCCCTCTATCAGTACGTTCTACATCTCACAAAAGCTGGGTGCTGGCAAAATAGATCTCATAGGCGACACAATAGAGCGACTCTTTAAAAATGAAAGCACGTATAACGTTGGCGCAATGATATCGCTGATAATGATGGTCCTCATTATTATCTCGGTTGGAATTATGAATAAATTTTCGGATGATGACAGAGGTGTTATAATATGAAAAATTTCCTGTCTAAATCCTATATGTTCATAGTCTTTGCACTGCTCTATGCGCCGATAGTAGTGCTTATAATCTTTTCCTTTAACGACGGCGGAAGCCTCAATGAATTCAGCGGTTTTTCCTTCAAGTGGTATATCGAGCTTTTCAATGACGAGGAGGCATTCACCGCATTGAAAAATTCGTTGATCCTTGCCGTATGCTCATCCTTGCTTGCCACCGTAATTGCCACCTTTGGCGCGGTTGGCCTGCACTACATGCGCAACAAATACGCTAAGGGAGCAATAAAATCCATAACCAATATCCCAATGATGAACCCCGATATCGTAACGGGTGTTTCAATGATGCTTTTGTTCGTTGCGGTCGCAGGATTTATAAAGGCTGACAATTTTCTGGGCTTTGGCACTATGCTCATTGCTCATACAACCTTTAACCTACCCTATGTGCTGCTCTCGATCATGCCAAGATTCAATCAGCTTGACCGCTCTCTTTCAGAGGCGGCTCAGGACCTCGGTTGCACCCCCGCAAGAGCCTTCCTTAAGGTAGAGCTTCCCCAGATCATCCCTGGTATCGTATCGGGAATGATAATGGCATTCACTCTCTCGCTCGACGACTTTGTGATCAGCCATTTTGTAAGCTCTCCAAACTTCCAGACCCTTCCGCTTTACGTATACAATCAAACGGTACACAACGTAAAGTTCAGCATGTACGCGCTTTGCGCGCTTATCGTTGTGCTTATTCTCGTCGTACTTCTTATAGTCAACTTCGCGGGAAGCTTTAAGGGTCAAAAGTCAAGAAGGAGGAAGCTGCGCTCATGAAAAAATCAAGAATTATTTCTCTTATTCTCTGCTTTATCCTTATTTGTGTCGGCATCCTGCCCTTGACCTCATGCGGTAGCGAAGCTTCAAAGACAACCACTCTGTACGTCTATAACTGGGGTGAATATATGTCCGACGGAAGCGAGGGCACGCTCGACTCAAACGAGGCATTTGAGGAATGGTACTATAAGACCTACAACGAGCGTGTTGAGGTAAATATGTCCACCTACTCAAGTAACGAGGACATGTACGCAAAAATAACCAGCGGAGCCGTTCAATATGACATCATAGTTCCATCTGACTATATGATAGAGCGACTGATACTGGAAAAAGAGCTGCTTCCGTTAGATTACAGCAACATTCCAAACGCAAAAAATCTTCTCCCCGAGTTTTTCGGTGAGAATGCGTCATATGACTATTACGATGAGGGTAACGTTTACTCGGTCCCCTACCTTTACGGTATGATAGGAATAATCTACAACACCTCTATGGTTCGTGAGGATGATCCCGATATCGGAAGCTGGTCACTGATGTGGGACAAGGAATATCAGAACAATATCCTTCAGTTCAACAACTCACGCGACGCATTTGGTACAGCTCAGTATTATCTTGGAATAGACGTAAACACAAACAGCGAAAAGGATTGGCGCCGCGCCCTTGCAAAGCTCAGTGAGCAAAAGGACATCGTTCAGGGCTACGTCATGGACGAGATCTATAACAAGATGGAAAACGGATCTGCGGCTATCTCATCCTACTATGCGGGTGATTTTCTCACCATGTACGAGAACAACGAGGATCTCGAATTCTTCTACCCCAAGGAAGGTACAAACCTCTATATAGACGCTATGTGTATCCCGAAGGGCACACGAAATAAGCTTATTGCCGAGCGCTATATAAACTTTATGCTCTCCGAGGAGCCTGCCGTTGCAAATGCCGAATATACCTACTACGCCTCACCAAACAAGCTTGTTCTTGAAAATGAGGAATATATAGAGTATATGAACGACATCAAGGATGGAGCCTTCGACCTGATGTATAAGACAGACGTTGAAGTAACACCATACAAGAATCTTAGCAGTGACAAGCTCATCCTTCTCAATGATCTTTGGGAGGAGCTGAAATCCGACGTAAGAATAGATCCATTGATCTACGTGGTATGCGGAGCGGTAATTATCTTACTTGCCTCGTTTGGAATTTATATTCTTATCAGAAATAAAAAACGCAGAAAGTATCAGAATTTAGTTTAAAGCAAAGAGAGCCTGAAATTCAGGCTCTCTCTTTTTACTAAAAAAAGTGGTGTC
>JAZSJE010000253.1:0-6539 GCA_045534135.1 Eubacteriales bacterium | reverse complement strand
AAAGAAGCCGCTACGCGTCTTTATCTTTTTTCTTTGGCACTATTGGCGCAAAGAAAAAAGAAACAAAAAAGAAACGCCGTTTTTGTTAGGGCTCTGCCCTATGACCCGCAAGCTTTAAAAAGCTTGACCAAACTCAATTTTGGAGTTTGTGCGTGGTCTGTGTCAGCGCACAATCCTAGACAATAATAAAAACCTTAGTATGAAGTTCTTTTGGTTCTTTTCTTTCAAGAAAAGAACGAGAAAAGTAGGCAAAAGAGCTTCATACTGGGGGATTGTTATTGACTTGGTTTGCGTGCTGACAGGGCTTAAGCCCTAAACCACCTTCACGACAGCGACTGTGATATCATCGGGTGAGCCGTGCCCGATTGCATATTTCATTATCAGGTCGGCAGTGCGCTCGACGTCCGAGCATTCTATATTCTGCCGCAACAGCTCAAAAAGCCAGGGACATTCCTCGTCGCTGCCTGTAACTCCGTCACTGACCATTACCACAACGTCACCCGATGAAAGCGAAAAATCAAGTCGCTTTGCCTGGCTGTCGCACAAAATTCCTATTGGCAGAGTCCGAGAGCGGAGCTTGAACAAGCTGCCGCCGCGGTAAATATAGGTAGGCGCCGCACCGCTTTTATAGAATACCGTCTTGCCCGAAATAAGATCTATTTCCATAAGATCAACGGTTGCCGAGCATTCGCACAGGCTTCCCTCGCATCTGCCCGAAAGCAGACCGCCGAGCATCATTAAAAGCTCCTCATTCATGCAGCCCACGCTCAGCATGCTCTCGATAAATCTCGTGCAGATCTCGGATACTGCCGCTGCTTCGCGTCCCGAGCCCATTCCGTCGCTTATCAGGGAGAAAAATCTGTTATCCTTGTTTTTGAACATCGTAACGCTGTCACCGCAAAATTTGACCTCTCCCTTCGCCTTGGTCTGTCGGGATACGAAGTCAAGCCTGAGCGTTTCAGCCTCGTTAAAGAGCAAGATTCCGCCCTCTCCCGAGCATTTTCTTATGCTCAGAGTTTCTCTGTCGGCGGAAAAGGGAAGACACGAAGAAATATGATCGAATATCTCGTTCCTTTTTGATTCGAGCATGCGCAGATCGTTTGCCTTGATATAGACGTTGCGTCTGCGACGTCCGTAGACCATAGCTCCCGTTATTTCAAGCTCCAGAGAGTCTATTGCGCCACAAAGCTTTTCGGAAAGCTCCTTGTCTATCCAATATTCACCGTCCTCGCTCTCCATGCTTTTTTCAAGCAGACGCGAGAGCGCCTTGTAGTCGGGCGCCATTATCTCATCACGACCCTCTGCGGGCGCATCAAAGCCCATTCTTATTCGCGAATTGTAGTTTATTTCGTCAAGTATATCGGGGAGTCTTGTGCATCTGTTTACCAGCTCTCTGTCAAAATCAAGAGTGGAGAGACCACGGTTTTTCGTGAGCAGAAAGGACAGCCGCCCTGCCGCGCTTTCAATATGCTCGCGCTCCTTGCAGCCGTCGCGCATCTGACAGCCCGAGCAGGATGAGTCCAAAGCTTCCTGGCATATGCGCATCAGCTCGGCTTGCTTTGGATAGCGCAGCTTGATCTCCTCAAAAAAGGCGCAAAGAGAGGAGAGTCCGTCACTTATCGCGCTCATGCGTCGGTTTGTGTCAAAAAGCTTGATACCGTCAAGCTCACTCTCGTCAAGCATCTCGCATCTGCGCACGACTGACTTGCTATCTGTAAGCCCATTGGCAAAAAGCTTGTGGATCACGGAATATAGCAGACACGAAGAAAGGATGGCGGCAAAAACTCCGTCCAGAGCGTATATCCCCATGACGTAAAAGCTCCATGCCGCACTTGCGAAAAACGCGCCGAAGCAGGCGAGAGTGGGGGATATTTTCATAAATATTCCTACACACAGGGCTGAAACTACAAAAATTGGCGACAAAATGGGGGAATATACCATACCAAGGACAAGACCCGTGACAGAGCCGTAGCCGAGCCCCTTTTTTTCGGTCACTATGAATGTGATCAAAAGAGCGCCAAGCAGCGCAAGAGATACTCCGTAGAGCTTCAGAGGAGAAGCGCCCCACACGCACGCGGCGCAGATCGCAAGAGCTCCGATGTCACGGCGAAGCCCACTTCTGTAGAAAAATCCGCCAAAGATATATGCGGCAAGCGGTGCCAGAGGTACGGATATAAGCAATCCGAAAAGATCATAGTACAGAAATCCGCCACCTATGACCATGCACGCGCCAAGAGATAGCGCGCACAGCGTGGAAATAATAATTCGGTAGGTCGGTCTTTCTAAAAACAGTGCCCCAAGAAGCTCCTTTGGAGAAGGCTTGCTCATGCTTTTTGAAAAAGGGTTATCCAAGGTCAGACGCACAAGCACACGCAGCAGAAGCAGGGCCGTATATACCCCGAAGAAAAGCGCGGCGACGCTTCCCTCGTGGGCAAAAAGGCAGGAAAGCGCGAGGCCTGCGTATACAAAGGGAGCTCTGCCGTCGGCGACCGAAATGAGCGCTATTCCAAAGGGATACGCGCCAAAGGGAAGTGCGGCGGCGCCCAAGCAAAATCCGCTGAGGATATATACCGCCTTTGAGAGCAGATATTTTCCTATACGTATAGGATCTAGCCGCTCGTGTCCTCTTTCTCTGTTTTGAGTTTTATCCATGTTTTACCATCCTTTTCTTTGATATTCTCTGTAAAATTCTCCTATTTTCTATATTGTATCAAAAAAGCCGCGCGTCTTTTGTCACAATATGGGGGTGAGGATAATAGTTGACAGAGGATATCTTATTTTTTTGAAAAAAAGGAATATATACCTGCCGCTATCATCATACCGCCAAATATTTTTGAGAGTATCTGTCCCTCTATATTAAGCGCGAGCGTGCTGCCCGCAAGGCTTCCAAGGATACCGAAAAGAGTCATGATGATCACTGCGTAAAAATATATCTTTCTTTTTTGCAGGTGTACAAGGAGCGATGCTCCCGACGCAAAAAGAAAAAAGAGCAGATTTATTGCCTGTACGTCGATCTGCCCATAGCTGCTGAAATATTTAAGATAAAGCGCGAAAAGTCCGCCGCCGCCAACTCCCATTCCCGAGAGCGCGGCAATTACGATAGCTATCAAAAAGAACATCTGCTACCTCACAATCATAAGAATTCCCGATATGACTGTCAGAACGGCAAAAAGCTTTTTTGCGGCACTGCCGCCTATTTTGCCTAGCAAAAGTCCGCCAAGCACCCCACCGAGCGCTGCCCCAAGCACGAAGGAGGGGGACAGCGCAAGCTCGGAGAAGCGGACAGGACCGCCGTATCGCGATAGCGTGAGCAGGGATAGCGGAAGCATGACGCACAGCGCGTTTGCGTAGACGCTTCGCCTGCTTTCGGTGTCACCTTGAGTGAGCTTTGATAAAAAAAGCACCAGAATTATGCCGCCTCCCGCCCCGAGCAGTCCGTTGAAGAAGCCTGCGAGAGCTCCTGCTATTCCAAGAACAAGAAAATTTTTCAGCCCTCTTACAAAAAGAGCGGTTTTTCTTTCGTTTTTCATATTTTTCTTTCTTATCTTATTTGCAAATATTGTATTTAATATGCTAAAAATCCTTGAAAAAGTCTACATTTTGTGTTATACTTACTATGTATAAATATGTTTTGACAATAGTGTCAATTTTATACGGGATCTTTGTTTTTACCGAAAGGAGCAACGAATGGCAAAAAAATCCGATAACGATAAAGAAAAAAATCTCAGAGCTGCCGCTAAGGTGGCTAAAAAAGTAGCGCCGAGCAAAAGTCAGGTGAGAAAGGTAGTCAAGAAAAGCGGATTTCACCGCGCTGTGCCTTATATCCTTATAATACTGTCTATTGTGGCGGGTCTTTTCCTTGCGTTTGGAAAAAACGCGGGTGAGCTCGGTATAGGAGTAAACAACCTTTTCAGAGGAAGCTTCGGCGGAGCGGGATATCTCATTCCCTTCGGGCTTTTCTTCGTGGGAATTATATGGTGTATCCTTCATTTTAAGGAGACCTCACCCAAGAGATACTCGGATGAGGACGGTGCCCCGGATCTCAGACGGGCACGCCGCCGCACTATATCCAAAACCATCCTTGTATTTCTCTTTATAGTGCTTTTCTCGATCATGCTTGGCGTTATCGAGGATCCGTTACGCTTTGATATGGGTAAATTCTGGGATAACGGTGCTGCCAGAGTATGGGTAGGCGGAAGCGTAGGATCGTCTATCGGTTGGGCGCTTAATAGCTTGATGGCGCCTGCCATTTCAATAGTTCTCCTGAGCATATTGCTGCTTATAGTTTTTTGCTTTATAATCGGTCTTACCCCTGACTATATCATCAATACCGTGCGACTTCGCAGAGAGGCTCGCGCAGAGCAGATAGAGATAGACGAGGAGGCAGAGGCGAGAAAGTACGAGCTTATGCGCCAAAAGGAGCTTGAGCGCCGCAAGAAAAAGGTTCTCAAGGAGCGTGAGGCTGAGCAAAAACGCGCTCTTAGGGCCGAATATGAGGATTATGATGACGAGCCGGAGCTTGCGCCTGTCGCGAAGCCCGCTAAGAAAAAGGCGGAAAAGAAGCAGTCCGCACCCGTAATAGACGATACCGACGAGCTTCTTTCGGGAATAGGTGTGGATGATGAGCCGATAGACGAGTTTTCAGATCCCGAGCCTCAGGCACTCGACCTTGGAGATGAGGCACCGACACAAAAGAGCGCAAATACAGGTGTTGATTACGGTGGAGATTCGGTTATAGACGGAGATACGGTCAACCTTGACGATCTTCTTAAGGAGACCGCATCCGCTGAGCCCCAGCCCGAGAGTGCTCCCGCTCCCGCGCCGACGGCTGATCTTGAGCTTGGTGAGATAAGCAACGAGGATCTTTCCGAGGATCTTGTGGGAGTTGCTCCCGAGGAGAGCAGTGAGCCCGAGGAGGAGATAGTTACTCCTTATATCTTCCCGACGGTGGATATGCTCTCACCCAATAAAAACCCGATAGATACCGACGTTACTGCCGAGCTTCAGGAGAATGCCCGCATACTTAAGGAAACGCTTAAGAGCTTTAAGGTGGATATCCGTGAGATAAATTACTCCAGAGGACCTACGATCACCCGTTATGAGCTTAAGCCCGAGGTGGGCACGAGAGTTCGCTCGATCGCAAATCTGGTTGACGATATAGCACTCAGCCTTGCGACGTCGGGTGTTCGTATCGAGGCGCCTATTCCCAATAAGCCGGCTGTAGGTATCGAGGTACCCAACCGAAACAGAGCGACGGTCTATCTGCGTGATCTTATTGAAAACAGCAAATTTACCGATGCAAAGAGCCGCATAACCTCCTGTCTTGGAATGGATGTAGGCGGAAACCCCGTATATTTTGACGTCGGCAAGATGCCCCACCTGCTTATTGCGGGTACTACGGGCTCAGGTAAGTCGGTATGTATCAATACTATAATTCTGAGTATTCTTTACAAGGCACGTCCCGATGAGGTAAAGCTGATACTTATTGACCCCAAGCAGGTCGAGTTTACGGTATATGAAAATATTCCTCACCTTTACTGTCCTATCGTAAGTGAGCCTAAGAAGGCGGCAGGCGCGCTCGCGTCTGCGGTTTCCGAGATGGAGAGAAGATTTGAGCTTATCAAATCGGTCGGTGTCCGTAACATAGAGAGCTATAATGAGGTCACCGCAAACGATCCCGACAAGGAATATATGCCTAAGATGGTAATTATCATAGACGAGCTTGCGGACCTTATGATGACCGCGAGAGATGAGGTCGAAACCTCTATCTGCCGTCTGGCACAGAAGGCAAGAGCCGCGGGTATTCATGTGATCCTGGGTACTCAAAGACCGTCTGTTGACGTTATTACGGGACTTATCAAGGCTAACGTGCCTTCACGTATAGCATGTACGGTTACCTCGCAGGTCGACTCCAGAACTATTATTGACGTTGCGGGCGCGGAAAACCTTATCGGATACGGTGATATGCTCTTCGCTCCCGTAGGAGCAGCAAAGCCCATGCGTGTTCAGGGCGCGTTTGTAAGCGACCCCGAGGTTGAGAAGATAGTTACCTTTATCAAGGAAAACAACTCGGCAGTTAAGTATAACAGCGACTTTATCAACAGCATGGAGGAAAACGCAAAGCTTTGCGGAATGAGCAAGAAGCAGGCAGCGGCAGCTGCCTCCGACGCGGATGGAGGAGCTCCTGACGGTGGAGATTCCAAATTCAGCGCGGCTGTAAAGCTTGCTATTGAGGAGGGTAAGATATCGACCTCACTCATGCAGCGCAGACTTGGCGTTGGTTACGGCAGAGCCGCTAAGATAATTGATACCATGGAGGAAAAGGGCTACGTATCCAAGCCCGACGGAAATAAGCCTCGCAGAGTGCTTATAACCATGCAGGAATACATGGATCGCACCGCGGACGGCAGCCTCGGCGGTGAGGAGTAAGAGTTTTTTTCCCTACTTTTCTCGTTCTTTTCTTGAAAGAAAAGAACCAAAAGAACTTCATACAGGGGATTATTATTGACTTGATTTGAGCGCTGACACAGGTACGCACA
>JAZSJE010000103.1:0-18330 GCA_045534135.1 Eubacteriales bacterium | reverse complement strand
CTCAGTCCGGCTACTGATCGTCGCCATGGTGGGCCGTTACCCCGCCATCTAGCTAATCAGACGCGAGCCCATCTTTCAGCAATAATTCTTTGATCCAAAAGGGATGCCCCCAAAGGATATTATGCGGTATTAGCAGTCGTTTCCAACTGTTGTCCCCCACTGAAAGGCAGGTTGCTCACGTGTTACTCACCCGTCCGCCACTGATCCGAGGAGCAAGCTCCTCTTCACCGTTCGACTTGCATGTGTTAGGCGTGCCGCCAGCGTTCGTCCTGAGCCAGGATCAAACTCTTTAAAGTTTGTATTAAAACGCTCTTTCGAGCGGTTTAACCTGTTCTCAATAAACGCCAACGTTTAACTATCTTAAACGAAATCTGTGTTTATCCAGAATTATTTGTTGCTTCATCTCTCATCTTCCGATAAGCGAATCGACAAGGTAATGTTAATTCGTTCATTCTTACTGTTCAATTTTCAAGGAGCTTGTTTATCTCGTCGCTATGTCAGGTAAGACATCCTACCGAGATACCCTTGCGGGTGGAGGCGCCACCCAGATTTGAACTGGGGATCAGGGTGTTGCAGACCCATGCCTTACCACTTGGCTATAGCGCCGAATTTGGAGCGGATTACGAGGCTCGAACTCGTATCCTGCAACTTTTAGATGGGTAGCTCTACCAGATGAGCTAAATTCGCATATGGTGCCTCCGGTCGGAATCGAACCAACGACACGAGGATTTTCAGTCCTCTGCTCTACCAACTGAGCTACAGAGGCATACAGCAAGGGCTGCATTTCCTTTAATGGCGACCCGAAGGGGACTCGAACCCCTGACCTCTAGCGTGACAGGCTAGCGTTCTAACCAACTGAACTACCGGGCCACTTTTGGGGGATACTTCCGTATCCCCCTTTTGGTGGGAACAATAGGGCTCGAACCTATGACCCTCTGCTTGTAAGGCAGATGCTCTCCCAGCTGAGCTATGCTCCCATAGTCACCTACTATTTTCAGCGACTTGCATATTATATCATACCCTTTTGCCTCTGTCAAGCCTTTTTTCGAAAATTTTTTATTTTTTTACAGACTCTTTTATTATTTTCTCGATATCACTCTCGGTAAATATCTCTTTCCTTGTGCAAAAACGACATTTCACCTCAAGCTCACGCGCTTTTCCCTCAGCCTCTTGCTCATCGAGCATTCCTCTCAGATCCTTCTCGCCAAGCGTTATCAGCGCTCTCTCAACTCTCTCACGACTGCAATCGCATTTATATTCGACCTCAAGCTCGTCAAAGCCGTCAAACTCAATACCCTCAAGCGCTATCTCAGCTATCTCAAAATTGGACAGCCCGCGCTCAAACAGTCTTGACACGTTTGCAAGCCTTGACACGTTCTTTTCTATAGCGTCGACCGTCTCAGGATTTGCGAATGGCAAGAGCTGTATAAGCACACCGCCCGCCGAGCGGCAGCTGCAATCTGTTTCGACCAGCACGCCCAAAGCGCATACCGTGGGTATCTGCTCACTCTCGGCATAGTATGCCGCTATATCCTCCGCTATCTCTCCGCTGACAAGCGGAATGGAACCGCTATACGGCTCCCCTGTTCCCATATCACGAATTATATTAAGCAGCCCTCTGCCGACCGCACCGCCTACGTTAAGCTTTCCGTTTGATTTGAGCGGAAGATCGACCTTTGGATTCTGAATATATCCCTTTACGTTTCCGTAATAGTCGGCAACAGCTATAACTCTGCCTGCGGGTCCGTCACCACCGAGAGTCACGGTTATAGTATCCTCCTTCTCTCCAAGCATGCAGCCCATCATTGAAGCCGCAGTCAAAAGTCTGCCGAGCGTCGCTGTTGCGGTTGGTGTTGTTCCGTGGCATCTTATAGCCTCGTTTACTATCTCGGTAGAGTTTATTACGTGTATTCTTGCGCTTCCGTCGCTGGTCATTCCGCGGAAGATGCTTGACGCTGTTTTTTCCATTTTATCCATCCTTATTTTTTTGCCCCGGCAACAAAGTACCAGCGCTCAGTTTTTCCATTTATATCTTCGAAATCAAATCCCGAATATACTCCGTACAGCTCAAATCCGCTCTCACAAAGGGCAGCTTTGATCTCATCGAGTGTATAGCATCTCTCCTTTTGCTGCTCATCGGCACGTATATACGCTCCGTCCTCATCCTCGGTAAAAACAGAAAGATAGAAATCGCATATTCCCGTTTCCTTGTCGTAAAAGTTCTGCCATCCGCAGTATATATCTCCGCCCCAATCGGCAGTATCCTCAAGGACGTATGCGTTATCCGCGTATATATTTTCAAATTTGTACTGGCTGTTCATATCAAAAAGAAACAGTCCGTCGGGATCCGAGTAATTATGCACCAGAGAAAATACCTTCCTTAGATCCTTCTCATCAAGCAGATAATTAAGGCTGTCAAGGCAGCAGAGCGTAGCGCCTACGGTGCCGTATAGCTCAAGCTCTCTCATATCCTGCATAAGATAGAGTATTCCCTCACTCCCTGCCGAATACGCCTCTCCAAGCATATCCACGCTTCGGTCAATGCCTATCATATCGTATCCTCTTTTTGACATCTCACGTGTCATACGCCCCGTGCCACAGGCTAGATCAAGCACCAATTGCGGCTTTTCTTTCAAAAATCTTTCAAAGCATTTTTCAAAGAAGTCCGCCCATGACGCGTAATCTATTTCCTTGTTCAGCTTATCATAAACCTGCGATATTGCAGAATATTCCTCACCTGCGCTCATTTTTCTCCCCTTATTATTTATCAAGATCAAGGTATTCAAAGGTATGCCATACGTCACCGGCACCCATTACGATAGCTACGTCGCCTGCTCTGAGCTCCTTGCGAAGCACCTCAGCCGCCTTGTGAAATCCGTGAGCGGCAGATGCCTTATCCCCGATGCATTCGGCAAACAGCTCAGGGGTTATACCCATGGTATCTACCTCGCGAGCCGCGTATATATCGGTTATGACTACTCGGTCAGCAATATCAAGCGCCGAGGCAAAATCAGAGAGCAGAGCCGCCGTACGCGAGTAGGTGTGCGACTGAAATACGCAAAACAGACGTCCCTGTCCGCCTGTCATATCTCGAGCGCCCGCAAGAGTCGCTCTTACCTCGGTTGGATGGTGTCCGTAATCGTCATATACCCTCGCACCGTTAAGCATTCCCTTATATTCCATTCTTCGCTCAGCACCGCTAAATGCTTCAAGTCCCTTTTTTATATTGTCATATGATATTCCCGAAACAGCGAGCGCCGCGGCACACGCGAGCGCGTTGTATATATTATGATATCCTCCCACCTTAAGGCTGACCGAGCAAGCATGCTCACCGTATGCAACTATATCGAAAGCGTAACAGCCCTGCCTTTGCTCGATGTTTACCGCTCTGAAATCCGCCTTGTCACTAAGTCCGAACCATACATTTATGCCCTTATAATCCGAAAGCGCATCCTTTACGTTCTTGCTGTCTATATTCGCGACGCATATTCCGTCCTCGCCCGAAAGCTGCGCGAATTTAAGATAGGAACGCTTTATATGGTCAAGGCTCTCAAAATAGTCGACGTGGTCCATTTCGATATTAAGAATAACCGAAAGCGTAGGGTTAAAATCGAGAAATGAGTCCATATACTCGCAAGCCTCGAAAAGAAAATAATCCTCCTTACCCACTCTGTACGCTCCATCCATCGAGGTAAGCTGTGCTCCCGAAAGCACCGTGGGATCCACTCCTGCGATAATAAGCGCCTCGGCGCACATAGAAGTACAGGTGCTCTTACCGTGCATTCCCGAAATTCCTATTCTGCGCTCATAACC
Source organism: Eubacteriales bacterium (assembly GCA_045534135.1). Classification (GTDB taxonomy): domain Bacteria; phylum Bacillota; class Clostridia; order Oscillospirales; family CAG-272; genus HGM12713. The sequence continues at coordinate 14,517 of JAZSJE010000103.1, read as the reverse complement.
CGTCATAAGGTATCCCATATAATCCGAACGGGATATACACGGTATACCTAACTTTCTGGCGGCAACGTATTCGGGATTGTCCTCGGATATAGCAACAGTATAAACCAGAATATCATAACCATCTATATTCTTTGAATCGTGAGTATAGAATATATCTATGCCCTCGCTCTCAAGTTTTCTTGTCAGCGCCGACGGTGTTCGGTCAGAGCCACCCACCTTCATTCCGCGCAAATGTGAGATATGCGCCAGCGAGGACATATTGATTCCGCCTATTCCCACAAAAAATACACTTTTATGAGCGGCTCTGTAAACCAGCTCTCTTATCTGCATAGCACCGTAGTGTGTATTCGCTACCGACATATCTCTCCTTTCCCAAAAAGGAATTCTCCTTTTCGATTTAATTCCATTTTTTAGTTAATATTTTTTTAATAAAAATTCACATAAAAAACTCATTGCCATTGTATAACTGTCAAAAAAAGGTTGTATAATATAATTGTAAGTGTAAAGTGCGGTATTTATGACGCAAAAATTAAATCGGTGCACTTAGGAGGTATTAAAATGCAAATTACAGACATCAAAGTAAGGAAGCTTTTTGACGAGGGTCCCATGAAGGCTATCGTTTCGGTAACCTTTGACGGACAGCTGGCAGTACACGACATTAAGGTCATCAATGCAAAGGACAAATTCTTTATTGTTATGCCGAGCAGAAAGAATCCTGACGAGACCTACCGCGATATCGTGCACCCCATCAACGCTCAATTCAGAGGACAGCTTGAGCAGGAGGTTATCGCTGCTTATCATGCGGAATGTGAAGCTGCGGCTGCTGCTGAGGAAATTTCCTCTGTTACTCTCTGATAAAGGATCCTATACCGTCAAAGAGGCTGATCTCAGCCTCTTTTTTCTTTTTTCTTTTACTTAATTTTTCAAAGCTTTCCATGTGACATAAGTATGCTCTTGCCTCTTATATCGATAAGTCCGAACTCTCCGTTTGTGCCAAGGCTACCCGGATTAAACAGATACAGAGGCTTGTTAAGCGCACCGCCCGAAAATTCACTGCCCTCGGAAAGATATTTTTCAAGTGCCGTATGCGTATGCCCGAAAAGAACTACGTCAGCCTCGCGCGCGACAGCCGCGGCGATCGCTCCGTCAAGACCTCCCTTTACTCCTCTGGTATGCCCGTGAAGCATAAAAAGCTTAAGCTCTCCAAATGTCTGACAATGCTCGCCAAGAGCACCTTCTCCAAAAAATGAAAATCCGTCGCAGTTGCCCTTGATGGCTATAACAGTCATTCCCGACGAATAGGCATCCGCTCTGGTAAGGTCGCCAAGCCCATCCCCCAGAAATATCAGCGCATCGGCATCGCGATGCATCTCGAGCAGCGCGGATAAGCGCGCGTAGCACCCGTGCGTATCCGACACGACCAACAGCTTCATCAGAGCTTCACCTCATACTTTTCTTCGCTTTCCGCCATTTCGGGGATAACGGTAACTCCCTTCGGGAACACGATCGTAAGAGCGGCAACGTCTACGCCCAGATGCACGTCGTTGAGCATCATTATCTCACCGTCAATGCTTACGGGAGTTGCCTCATCCATATGGATATGCGCCTCTCTGCATTTGAAATGATCTATTATGTTTTCGTACTTCCGTACGAGGTGAGTTCCCTTCTTGTATCTTCCGACCATAGTCAGAAACCTTATTCTGCCTATATTTTTCACCTCGATGCAATCTATCGCGCGATCAAAGAGCGACGCGGTTGGGTTTGAGTGAAATCCGCCACCGCAGAAGGTTCCGTTTGCGAAGGTAGCAAGTAAAAGATCTCGCTCCGACGCCTCACCTCCATCTGCGCTGAAGGTCATCTTAACCCCTGGCTTACGCACAAGAGTTATGACCAGAGATATTATATACGCAAGCTTTCTGGGCACCCACGCTTTTTTGCCTATCTGCTCCTTCTTGCGTACCACGTGGCTGTCGAAGCCTATGTTTACCATGTTTACAGAGTATATATCATTACACTTAAATACGTCTATCTTATGAGGTGTTCCGTCGAGCTGCGCCTCAACGTCCCTAAAGAGCTTCTTGTCCTCAAAATTGCTGACGAAATCGTTACCCGTACCCATAGGTATGATGCCAAGATATACGTTTTCTCTCTGCTCCTTGGGGAGGGAGAGTATCGCTGAGGCGGTCTTGCATACGGTGCCGTCGCCACCGCAAGCAAAAAATGTTACGCATCGGCTCTCCAGTACCGTGTCGAGAATATATTTTTTCGTAGCATCTACGTTTTCGGAAAGGAAAATATCGTATTCTGCATTCTTTCTCTCACATATTTCCCTTATACTTATTTGCAGCTCGGCATTAGCGCCACCTTTTCCTGCCTGGGGGTTGATTATAAAGCAATATTTCACTTTTTCTTCCTCCTCTTGGAACGCAGTCATACGTCATAGCGGTCATTCATAGAATGTAATGTATCTACCAGATCATTATAACATATTTTTCGGCTTTTGTCTATAAAAATCGCAATCAATATAACATTTAACACTTTATATTTTTTTGCATATACTTTGTATGAAGATCAAAAATGTACGGAGGATATCAATTATGCAGATCAACAGAGAAAATCTCAACAAGCTACTCTCGCTCAACGACAGACAGCTAAAGGCTATGATAACAAAAATAGCGGCACAGGGCGGTATCGATCCCGCAGACTTTAATATTGATACAAGCAACATACAAAGCATTCGTCAGGTGTTAGGAAGCGCGAGCGACGAGGACATAGCACGCATTGCCGAACAATACGAAAACGGTAGACTTCGCAAAAAGAGGTAAGAGGACATGGATGCAAGGGACAATTCACCCGAGGCGGGCGACGACTTTTCCGCTATGCTCGGAAGCATACTCTCAAATCCTCAAATGATGTCGGCAATATCCTCTATGGCAGATCAGCTCAAGGGCAGTCAAAGTTCTCCTTCGGAGGAAAACAAAGCCGGAAACGACGGCACGGAGAGAGAGATAAACGGGGATAAGCTATCAGCGCAAGGCAACCCCGATCTGTCGGGTGCTGTGAGCGCGCTTGCACCCTTACTCAGTGGAAAAGGGCTTTCGCATATCGGTGCAGACGATAACCGTTCCTGTCTGCTCAGGGCCTTAAAGCCATATCTGAGCAAAGGCAGATGCGACACGATCGATCAGATTATAACTCTGTCAAAATTATCCTATCTGTTCAAAAGCAGCGAGGGGAGGTGACTACATAAATGTACGTACGTCCGCAGGGCAATAACGCCTCGGGTGGAGTTCAATTGCCGAGAAATTATAGCGGAAGCGCATTCAGAGAGCCATTTGAAGATAACAAAACCGAGCCTTTGGATATAGCAGAGCAAGCCCCTGACGAGAAAGAGCAAATCCCACCGACCCTACAGGAAAGCACCGAGGCTCTGCTGAAGCGAGAAGCACCGCCACCACCGTCCCCCCTCCTACAGGGCGCAATAGGTTCGGAGGAGCTTTTGCTCCTCGCCCTCGTTCTTCTGCTTTCGGAGAGCAACGCAGGTGACGACCTCGTTTTGCTTTTGATACTGCTGCTTTTTGTGAAATAATAAAGCTAATTACGCTTCAACAGATCTCCATATCACGTAAAAAGCCGATGCAAATTTGCATCGGCTTTTTTACGTAATTCTATCAATAATCCTTTGGTTTTCCGCAAGAGATGCATTTTTTGCTGAAGGCTCCCTTGAAGATACCTCCGCAATGAGCGCACAGTCCTTTAGCTATGTACTGATAGCGAGGACTCGGCTCCTTTTGGGCATCCTCCTCTCCCTTGACAATGTAGCAACCAATACAAGCCTGAGCGGGCAGCTTAGGCTCGATCATAACTCCCACGCTATCGCCGGGGTCTACCTTGTTCTCATTCTTATGCGCGCGTTCAAGTGTGACTATAGGTAAGCTGCCTTCTATCAGCTCACCGTTCTTATCGAAAAGATCAACAAAATCCTCACGTGCCAAAAAGTCATTTTCGACCGTTCCAACCAATACGCGTTTCTTTCCTCCGATAGCAAAAACCGCATTTGCGACCAACTTGAAATCAGACTGTGCAACCACTTCCTCGGTAGTTTTCACCTTTTCCTCCTGTGCTTCTTCCTCCTCAGGAGTTCTAAGGATGTAACAACCCTTATGCAGCTTTCCCCACAGCTCTATTTTTAATATAACCGCTACACGCTCGCCCGGGTCTATAGTCTGTTCCTTCTTGTGTGCCCTCTCAAGAGCAAGGACCTCTATAGCCTCCTCTATAAGCTCAGCGTTTTCGTCAAAGAGATCTACCTTGTCGCCGACCGAAATAGGATCAGCCTCAACAACGCCTAGCAGTACACGCTTTCCCCCCGCAATTTTAAAAATATCATCCACAACCAGCTTGAAATTTGGATTTGGGACAGAGTCCATGGGTCTTTTCTGCTCAGCCATAATATTTCTCCTTATAAACTTATTTGAATATTCTTATTATCTTTCGAAAACTACTGTTGCTACGGTATCGGGCAAAAGCTCGATATACCACCACGTGTCCTCGGCAAAATATTGCACCTGCGCTTTTTCGGCGTTTGAGTTCACTATCACAAGCACAGTGCTGTCCTTATTATCAATAACGGCACCCGACAGTGGGCAGGACATCTTTGGAAATACCGACATAGACGATGCGTCGTTTGTGAATTCTGCCTTATATATCGCTGAGTCTGGCTTTATATATCGCGAGATATGCTTGAATGCCTTGTACTGACCGCTATAGGAAAGCTCTCCGTTAAGTTTGTTTCTCGTTACAAGCCCTCCGCAGAAAAACGGACCTAAGTTTGGACCGCCCGTCTCATCGAGCATAAGATTCCATCCTGTAAACGAGGAATATCCGCACCCCAAGGTCTTAAGCACCATGATGCCCCATTTGCACCAATCGGTAGCGTAATTATCGTAAAGGCGCGGCCCTCCCTCGGTAAAGTGAAGCGTGAGCTCGGGGTATTTTTTCTTAAGATACTCGGTCTGCTCAACAGAGCCTCCATAGTAATGAAAGGCTATTCCATCGCAATCATTTCTGAGCTGAGGATACTGCTTAAGTGTCCAATCTACCCGTCCTACACCCTCAAAGTTATGGTCATACATCCATATTTTGGTGTCAAGTCCTGCCGCGCGAAGCTTCCTTTTCAGCGCAAGGATATACCTTGCCTCAATATCGGGGTGCCATACGCACGCGGGCATTTTCCCTTGCTGGTGGGTCTCGGTTTCATTCTGAGCGGTAAGCGCATAAATATCTATGCCTCTTTCCCTATATGCCAGAATAAATTTGAGGGTATAATCCGCATAGCAGTCTATATACTCCTCGCGCATATATCCGCCGCAAATAGAGCCCCCTGTCTTCATCCATCCGGGAGGACTCCAGGGTGAGGCAAATATCTTCAGCTCGGGATTTACCGCAAGTATTTCCTTTATCATGGGAATGATGTATTTTTCATCTCTTGCTACGGAAAAATGCTTCAGCTCCACGTCGCCCTCTACGTCATCGTAGGTATAAAGCTCGGCAGAGTAATCACTCGCCCCCACGCTTATTCTCGCGATAGAAAGCCCAAAGCCTTCCTTGCCGTACAGCTCCTCAAGAAGCCTTCTTCTCTCGTCAGGCTTCATAAGAGCAAGATTGTAGCAGGAGCTTCCCGTAATAGCAACGCCAAGCCCCAGATGATCGATATTTTTGCTATCCTTATTCAGCGAAAGAGTCCTCGCACCCTCCATAAACACGGAAGGAAAAACTTCACTCTTAACAAATTCTCCGTATGCATTGGTTGAATACTGTGTAGCCATAACTGCTTCTTTCTTACTTCATTACCTTCTGCTTGCGTATATCCGTTCCCGTAAAGGGTATAGGATAATACTCACCGAAAAGTCGGCTGGTTATTCGCTCGCTGTACTTGCTCTCTATATCCTTTCTGTTGAGATTTGTACTGATAAGAGTGCATTTGCGATTGTTTATTCTCGAATTTATAACGTCGTACATGCAGGAAAGCGTGAACTGATTTACAAGCTCTGTTCCAAGATCGTCTATTATAAGAAGATCCGCGCTGTAATATCTCTCGGTGCTTCTTGCGCTTTCCGCATTACCAAAGCGCTTGCTCTCGAAATCTCCAAGCATGCCTACCGCCGTAACGTACATAACGTCAAAGCCTCTGTCTATAACCGTCTTTGCGACCGCGGTCGAGAGGTGTGTCTTGCCAAGCCCCGTGCCGCCCATGAACAGAAAGTTTTTGTAGGTATCGGCATCAAAGCTCTCGGCAAAGCCCTTAAGCGAGTGAACGAACATCTGCATCATCTCCTGATTTCCGTTAGCACTCCTGTAATAGTCGAGCGAGAAATTATCAAAGCTCTGCGTGCGTATAAGCCCGCCAAGACCTGAGGACTCATATCCCGCCATAACAAGCGCCTTTTTCATGCACTTGCACATTTTTCCGTCAACGTATCCGCTATCGGCACATTCCTCGCACTCATATTTTATATCCGAGTAATCCTCAGGAAATCCACCCGCGCGCAAAAGCTCCGCTCTGCTTTCAAGAAGCTTGTCGTTACGAGCCTTAAGCGCGGCAATTTTTTGCTCGGTTTCGCCCTTGCCTGAGGTGATTATAGCCATTATCTCTCTGCCCGTGCCTGAGAGCAGATTATCTATCGTCTTTACCTCGGGGATCTTTGCGTATAATTGAATACGTCGGTTATCCGCCTCTTGCCTTGCCTTAAGATATTTATTTGTGTATTCCGCCTTTATTCTGACGTAATCTTCTCTGTTATATCCCATAAAACCCTCTGTTTTTTATTTTAGATCCTTAAGACTTCTGTCTATTGCCGCACGGAAGAAATCGTCAAGATCGTAGCTCTTATCTCCGCCCGTCTTGTTTTCCTTCTTCGCGGCCTCGTATTTCGCTACCGCATCGGCAGTTCTGAGCCCCTCGTTATACCAGCTTTCAAGTATCGCTCCCGTATATTTTGGCAACGGCTCGTGCTTTAAGTCGATGGTTATATCGTATGCCATGCGTATAACGTCTATATCATATCCGAATTTCTGAGTCCACTTTTCAAACATAGCTTTTTCGCTTTTCGAAAGCTCTCTGTTCGTGGCGCCGTAAAGCTGCTTTACCTTAAATATAACGTCCTTTGAGCGCTCGATAACGGCTATGCGCTCAACCACTTCCTTTGTGGTAGTATATCCGTCGTCATAAAATCCGAGCGCCACCTTTTCGGTGTAACGAAGTCCCTTTTTGCCAATTCTTGTCATGTAGGCAAGAATAGCCAATACAGCCTCCTCCTCAAAGCCAAGGCGGTCTATAAGTCCGACCACAATACCCGTATCGTAGGAATTAAAGGTCTTGCCGAATACTCTCTGTGCCTCGTCTATAAACTCCGAGGATACCTTGCGCTTCTCAAAAAGAGTCGCAAGCTCTCCGCTTCCGTATGTAGAAACGACGTCACTGCTCTCCAGAGCCCCGTCGCGATGCGCGGTAGTAATATTCTTTTCTGTTTCGGTAGCTTTTGCTTCCTCTTGCTTTTCTTCTGACCTTTGAGCAGCCGCACGTGGCTTGGTACTCACGCTCTTGCTTCCCTCTATTATTCCCGCGCCGCACCAGAATTTAACAGACGCGGTAACGTCCGCTCTTTCAACGCCAAGAGCCTTACTTACCGAAAACTCCTCGGGTATCTCACCGTTTTCGTCAGCCGCCATCATCAGCGCGATAAGTATTTTAAGATCGTTCTCGTCCGCGTTGGATAATATCGCTCCCAGATCCTCGGGCAGCTGCGAGTTTCTGTATTTTATTTTCTTTGCTCTTTTTGCCATTTTGCCCCTCGTTTTCCGATCGGGCTAAACAGCCCGTCAATCCTTATTTTTTGCTATTTCGTAGCAGAGTGCCATAAGAGAGTCTCCAAGATGCACGTCCTCTACCACTATGTTGCTTCCGCTCACGTCAAGCTCCTTGCCCGTAAAATTCCATATTCCTTTGACTCTTGTGCCCTCAAGGCGCAGCAGCACGTCGTTGGCGTATTCCTTGGGCAGCGTCAGTATAGCTATGTCGACGCCTAATTCCTCAAGCTTTGATTCAAGCTTGTCCATTGAGTGTACCTCTATGCCCGCGACGTCTGTTCCGATTACCTGGGGAGATGTATCAAACAGCGCCACCACGTCGACTCCGCGCTTCTCAAACATCGGGTTTCGCACAAGTGCCTTTCCAAGGTTACCAGTGCCGATAAGCGCCGCGCGGAAGCCACAGGATACACCGAGTATCTCGCATATCTTAGAATACAGGTAGTTTACGTTGTATCCGTATCCCTGCTGACCGAATCCGCCAAAGCAGTTAAGATCCTGCCTTATCTGCGACGCGGTAAAATTCATCATTCTCGATAGCTCAGCCGAGCTTACACGCGTCTTACCTTCTCTGATAAGCTGTCGCAGATATCTGAAATATTTTGGCAATCTTTTTATTACCGCCGAGGAAACGTCGGGACGAGAGATAGCCCTTCCGTTCCCGAAGGAAAGCTCGGGCTCGTTTTTGAGCAGCTCGTCGACGTCATCGGTATATCTTACGTTTTTCTTGATATCATCTGCCATTTTATTCCTCCCTACCTCAATTGCCGTCGTCATTTGCCGAGGCATTGAGTGACGTATTTGCAAAATTTTTGGCAAGATATTCAAAATATCCAGCCGCCGCCACCATAGCGGCATTGTCGGAGCAAAGACTCATGCTCGGGCGACAGAAATCGACCTTTTTTCGTTTGCAAAGGCTCTCCAACGCTCCTCTTATATGAGAATTTGCCGCAACTCCTCCCGCAAGCACAAGGTGCTCGGGAGAATATTTGTCGATCACGTATTCCGTCTTTTTGGTGATAGCTTCAACTATAACTCTCGTATAGGATGCCGCTATATCCGCATGCGAGGGCTCTGTATCCTTCTGGCGCTCTGAGTTTATATAATTGAGTGCCGCGGTCTTAAGCCCGCTGAAGGAAAAGTCGGCATTATCTCCGATAATTGCGGGCGACGGAAGCTTTATAGCCTTGGGGTCACCATCGTAGGCGAGCTTGTCCATAGCCGCGCCTCCGGGATATGGCATGCCGATAACTCTGCCTATCTTGTCAAACGCCTCTCCCGCCGCATCATCGCGCGTTCCACCTATCTCACACAGGTCCGTAGGTGTATCGACCCTGTAAAACGCGGTATGTCCGCCCGATACGACAAGAGCCGTAAATGGAGCCTCAAGCTCTGGGTATTCCAGATATGCCGCGGCAATATGCGCCTTGATGTGATTGACGGATACCAGCGGTATACCCTTGGCAAATGCCAGAGATTTAGCAAAATTCACCCCTACGAGCAGAGCTCCTATAAGTCCGGGGTGTGAGGTGACCGCTATACAGTCGATGTCATCTATCTTAAGTCCCGCGACCTCAAGAGCCTCATAGGTTATACGGCTGATTGCCTCTATATGGGCTCTGCTGGCTATTTCGGGAACAACCCCGCCGTAAAGACGGTGTATTTCTATTTGCGAAGCAACTATATTGGAAAGCACACGTCGCTCTCCCTGCCCCATCGACACCACCGCAGCAGAGGTTTCGTCGCAGGAGCTTTCTATTCCTAAAACGTACATTTCTATTCCTTTAAAGCTTTAGTCATTATAACCGCATCCTCTGCGGGAAATTTGTAAAAATTCTTACGCAGCCCTGCCTCGATCCATCCACAGGATGAATAAAGCGAGCGTGCCGCCATGTTTGAGCTTCTCACCTCAAGCGAGAGAAAAGCTATCCCGTTTTGCAAGGCATATTCCTCGAGAGCATCGAGTATAGCCCTGCCAAATCCCTTTCGTCTGTGCGAGGGCGAAACGGCTATGTTGGTTATCTGCCCTTCGTCAAGCACGGTCAGCATGCCACCGTAGGCGACCACCTCACCGTCAAGCAAAACGGCAAAGCCTACACCCCTCTCGCCGAGCAGGATCTCAAGGCTTTTCGCGCTCCACGGCTCCGCAAAGCAAAGAGCTTCAAGCGCGGCAGCACCCGAGAGCATATCGGCGCTCAGCTTTAGCACCCGTGTCATTATCAGTATCCGAAAATTCCGCTGAGCGAGTCGTCGTCATCTATCCATGACTGAACGTCTATTATGCGGAATTCATCCTTGGTATCGCGCACGATGACCTGAGAGATACCCGCGTTTATAACAAGACGCTTGCACATCATGCAGCTGCTTGTACCGCTGACAAGCTCGTTCGTCTTTGCATCAAGACAAGCCATGTATATCGTTGCTCCAAGCATTCTCTCTCTTGCCGCCGCTATAATAGCATTAGCCTCAGCATGCACAGAGCGACAAAGCTCGTATCTCTCTCCTCTGGGAATGTTGAGCTTATCTCTCATGCAATATCCGATATCGCTGCAATTCTGTCTGCCTCTGGGAGCTCCGTTATATCCTGTTGAAACTATAACGTCGTCCTTAACTATAATAGCACCGAATTTTTTACGCAGGCAGGTGCATCTTTCAGCCACTGTCTGAGCTATATCAAGGTAATAATTATGCTTGGAAACTCTGCTCATTTTTTCATCCTCTTTCTTCTTTATATTTAAAAGTAGACACACACTTTTATTATATAACAAAGGAAAAAATAAATCAAGTGCTTTTTTCGCATTTAGAGCATTTTGTTACTTTTTGTCATCCTTTTGCTTTTAAAATTAAAAAAAGCTATTGACAAGACCTGTTTTTTAGATTATAATATTGGGGTCGGACGCTGGTGTAGCACAGTCGGTAGTGCAGCTGATTCGTAATCAGCAGGTCGTGTGTTCGAGTCACATCACCAGCTCCAAAAGCCTCGGAAGATTCCGAGGTTTTCTTTTTTTCGAATCCGCATTCTGCGTGATTCGTAATTTGCCCTGCGGGCAATGTTGCATCAGGTCGTGTGTTCGAGTCACATCACCAGCTCCAAAAAAGGCTCAAATCAAGAGATTTGAGCCTTTTTATATTTATCTGTTATATTATCTCCGCATCCCTTTTTATAAGCTCGCATATCTCTCCCTCGTTATCCCACAAGGGAGCGCTGACGCCCTCCGCTGTAGTTTGGCAGACATTATCGAGCAAAAGGCGCTCTATTCTACAGGTTGTGTCGAATTTAAACAGTGGACTTTCGGTACTGTTCTTCTGGTATCTGTGAATATTCCTCAAGATTACGTTTCCGCATTTAGCCTCTTGTCCAAAATAGAAGAATGCGTCACTGTCAGCATTGCCCTCCCACTTCAGATGGCAGCCCTCCCCCAAGGGTGTATCGCTTTTACAAGCGTATACGTTTTCGATCACTATACCGTCAAACCAAGTTTTTCCCGGACGGTTGTTGTGATTGGAAATAACCACCGCATGATGGCGGTAGCTTCCGTACAGTCCGTCTATATGAACTCCGCTGAGCACGCAATCCTCACCCGAAAGCAATCTAATACCCGAGTATCCGTTCTTTGCGCTGAGATTATGAATGTAAACATTTTCAATATCGCCTATCGACACCTCAGCGTGTGGCTCATCATAGGTAGTGAGCGAAACAAGATCGTCATTCGTCGTTCCAGCAAGATTTTCAATAACTCCGTCGCGCGCAGGGCCGTTTATATGAATTCCATCGGTCGTACCGAAATGCCAATTGTAATCAAAGAAAATATCGCGCACCACAAAGCCGTAAACGTCACCTATCTGCACTCCATAGCTTACGGGATTGACTACCGTCATTCGAACAAGAAATATTTTGTCTATATGCGCAAATCTGATAAGCTTTCCCATAAATCTGTGCGGACTGTAAGGATGGTCAAGTCGGTGCTCCGACTCATATTCGGCTACAAGCCCCATATTATCACAGTTTCCGTCCCATATTCCGCCTACTATCTCTATATTCTGGTCCCTTCCGCCACCGCAAAAATGCTCGTTCTCGATAAGCGCGCAGCGTGAAAAGGGTGCGGCGAGCAGCCTAACGCCCGGAGCGAGAATAAGTCGGGTGTTTGAGTGTATTATCAGGGTCTTGCTGACAAGGTAGGTACCCGGACGCTCTACGGTAACTGTTCCGCCTCTGTTTAAAAGCTCTTGCAAAGCAAGTGTGTCATCGTGAATTCCGTCTGCGTACAGCATATCGATCCTCCTAAATCACAAATATTTTTTTATGATATCACAAAAACCATTCCGTGTCAATATAAACAAAATCAAATCACATAGCTCAATGAACGTTTGACAATCTCGCTTTTTTGTGATATACTATATCAACAAAACATTTTTTCGGAGTATTTATGAATCTTTGCGATATAAAAACGATAAAACAGATAATGGCTATGTTCTCTCTCAATTTCAGAAAGGAATTCGGGCAGAATTTTCTTACGAACAATATGGTGGTCGAGGATATTGCCGACAACTGCTGCGATGATGCCGACAGCACTATTCTTGAAATAGGTCCCGGTATCGGCTCGCTGACGCGCGAGCTTGCCGAGCGCTACAAAAACGTGATAGCTCTTGAGATAGACCACGGTCTTATTCCCGTTCTCAAGTATACTCTCGGTGACTATAAAAACGTGACCGTTATAAACGAGGACGTTATGAAAGCAGACCTTGCCTCTATCCTCGCGCCCTATTTTGAGAGCGGCAAGGTGTCGGTCTGCGCCAATCTGCCCTATTACATCACGACCCCGATCCTCATGAAGCTGCTTGAATCGGGTCTGCCATTTGAGTATATCACCATAATGATACAGTCCGAGGTTGCCGACCGCCTTTGTGCGACACCAGGCGACAAAAACTGCGGAGCTATCACCTCGGTGCTCGCTTACTACGGTGCTCCCGAAAAGCTTTTCAAGGTAAGCGCGGGCAATTTTATACCTGCCCCTAAGGTTGATTCCTCGGTAGTACGCATAAAGCTCCACAAGGAAAAGCCCTGCAAGCCCCTTGATGAGCACACCTTCTTCCGCACGATACGCGCTGCCTTTGAGCAACGCAGAAAAACTCTGCCAAATGCGCTCTCCTCTGTTTTCGGAGAGCTTTCAAAGGAAGAAATAACAGAGGTCATCGCAAGCTGTGGGCATGACGTGAGCATCCGCGGTGAAAAGCTTGGAGTGGCGGAATTCACTACCCTCTCCGACGGACTGTACAAGGCAATAAACAAATAAAAAATGATCCCCGTCAGAAGCTCTGTCGGGGATCATTCTTTTTTGTATTTTATTTTGTCAGCTTATTAAAGAGCTCGGCAAAAAGCCTGTCGCGATTGACCGAATGAACGTAGGTGTAAAAATGTCTGCGATCATCGTACGAGTATCTGTGGTCGTATTCGGGAATAGGACTGTGCTTGAGGACGTCACTCATAAAGCTTCCATCCTCGTTAAGCAGCCACGCGACCGCGGTAACGTCCCAGATAACTCTGGTCCAAGGCTTTCCCGCGGCATAGCTCTCCGCCTCCTCGATAGTGTTCTCTACCAGATAATCGCAAAGCTCGTTCTTTCCCTTAAGCCAGTGCTCAAGCTCGTAGCGCGAGGTCAAAAAATGATCAACGACACCGCAGCAGGGCAACTGCACGAAGGGCACTCCGCAGCCAAATATGATTCTGGCTGCCGCAACATCCTGACGAAGATTGAATTCATTGTTGTCAACGAAATGCAAAGCGTGACCGCCAAGCCATACTATAACGGTGTTTTCCTTCATATCGGGATTCATAAGTATTGCCGATGCCACGTTGGTTATAGCTCCGATAGCCACGATATACAGCGGATTTTCGGGTGAATAATTCTTCGCGAGCTCTGCCATAAAGTGCGCCGCGTCAGACTCAACGGGCGTTCTCTCATCAGGAAGATAGCGAGTCGAGCCGCGGTATATCTTATTGAGAAATTCATCATTACCGGCAATCTTAACTATCTTTTTCAGCTCCTCATAGCTCTTTTCCATTCCGTATTCGGGGTCATCCTCGCATCTGTTGTTGCCCGAAAATGGAGCCGCGCAAAAGCCCTTTATGTTGAGCTTTTCCTGCGAGCGAAGCATATATGCTATCGCAAACTGGTCGTCTATCTCGTTATATGCGTCGGTATCGAGCACAACGTCGATCCTGCCCTTAGGTGTGCTGAGATTTTTCAGAAATTGCTCTATGTTCATGATTATACCTCACAAGTTATTTTCTTGGCTTTATAAGTCCGTTGGTCTCGACAATATCAGCTCCGAGAGACTCCGCGAAGTCATAGTCCTCATACGAGGAAAGTATCCATACACCGAGCTTTGAACGTTGCTTTATCCAATCAGCCATTTCCTTGTCGGCAAATCTTATCTTTACCCATGTGGTAAGCGAGTTCTTGATGGGTATCCATACCGTAACTCTGTCGGAGGGCAATATTGTAGCAAGCTCTGCCAAGGACTCCTCACTGACGGGTCCGTCATAGTGGAAGCAAAGCTCGGGAAGATACTCGAGTGCCTCAACTATAGATGAAAGATTAAAGCAGGTCAGCTCCGCCATATCCTGATAGGGCGCGAGTATGCTAT
>JAZSJE010000108.1:0-13517 GCA_045534135.1 Eubacteriales bacterium | reverse complement strand
GAGAAGGATCACGTAGCAGGTTTTGCTCCCGAGCGCGCGTGGCGAACTGGCTGCGGTCAGAACAGACTTACCGAGAGATTGGCAGTGCGTCCTACCTCGGAAACGCTTTTCTGCGAGCATTATAAAAATATAATCCATTCCTACCGTGATCTTCCCAAGCTCTATAACCAGTGGTGTAACGTAGTAAGATGGGAAAAAACCACCCGTCCCTTTCTCCGCACCTCCGAATTTCTCTGGCAGGAGGGTCACACTATGCACGAAAACGAGGCAGACGCTCGTGAGGAAACTTTGCGCATGCTCAAGTGCTATGAGGACTTTTACAGAGAAACTCTGGCAATTCCCGCAATTACCGGTAGAAAGACAGAGAAGGAAAAGTTTGCGGGTGCTATGGAGACCTATACCATTGAGCCTATGATGCACAACGGAGTTGCGCTTCAGGGCGGAACCTCTCACTACTTCGGTGACGGCTTTGCTAAGGCATTCGGTATAACCTATACTGACAGAGAGAACAAGATATGCTATCCACATCAGACCTCTTGGGGTGTTTCCACAAGAATGATCGGAGCTATAATTATGACTCACGGTGATGATAACGGACTTATTCTCCCTCCTAAGGTAGCTCCTATTCAGGTAGCAATAATTCCCGTTGCTCAGCACAAGGAGGGCGTTCTCGAAAAGGCAGGAGAGCTTCGCGATAAGCTCAGCGCTAAATGGAGAGTTAAGCTTGACGATAGTGATTATTCTACCGGTTGGAAGTTCAGCCAGTATGAAATGAAGGGTGTTCCGCTTCGTTTGGAGATAGGACCTCGAGATATCGAAAACAATTCCTGCGTTCTCGTCAGCCGTGTTACAAGACAAAAGACCTTTGTGTCGCTTGATAATATCGAGCAGGAAATAGAAAAGGCACTTGCAGCCGTTCACGATGAGCTTTACGCAAGAGCTGAGAAGAACCTTAGCGAAAAGATGAGCGTTGCTCGCAGCTATGAGGAATTTCTTGACGCGGCGGAAAACCGTCCCGGCTTTATAAAGGCTATGTGGTGCGGTGAGACCGAGTGTGAGGATAAGCTTAAGGAGGTTACGGGCGGAGTTAAATCCCGTTGCATACCCTTTGTACAGGAAAATCTCTCCGACGTATGTGCTTGCTGCGGAAAGCCTGCAAAGCATATGGTCGTTTGGGGCAGACAATATTGATAAACAGAAAAGAGGCTGTTGCAGATATGTAACAGTCTCTTTGAGATTGATTTGGTAGAGTTACCGTTCAAAGAAAAGGAGGTAGAGCATGAGAATATTCGGTGTGCCAATGCGGGATCGTTTTAAAAGTCTTGATCCGATATTGCTTATATGTATGCTCTTTCTATCCTTTGTCAGCATAATCACTATATGGAGCTCAGCGGATACCCTGCAAAACAGCGGTCGAATAAAGATGATGCAGCTTGCGATGACGGTTGCGGGCATGGTTTTGCTGTTTATTATGGCGAATATAGATTACAGATTTTTTGTAGATAGATTTGCTATTATAATGCTGATAGGCTCAATAGCGATATTGGCTATAACGATTCTGTTCGGAAGAACGGGAGAGGGAGATAGAGAAACGGCGAATAAAAGCTGGCTCAATCTTTTCGGTATAATTTCAATTCAGCCCTCGGAGTTTGTAAAAGTAACCTTTATCTGCACCTTTGCCAAGCATATTGATAGTGTAAAGGATAGGATCAACCGCCCGATAGCCTGGGGAGGCTTGCTTGCTCACGCGCTCCTGATCATCGGTCTTATACTTATGTCGGGAGATCTTGGAGTTGCGCTTGTTTATATGGGTATGATGGCGCTGATGCTTTATTTTGCGGGACTCTCGAGTTGGTATTTCCTTGGAGCGGGGGGCATTTTAGCGATAGCTTTCCCGTTTTTGTGGGGATTTTTACGCCCCGACCAGCAGAACAGAATAATTTTCGGCTTTCAGCCTGAGCTTGACCCCACAAACGTGGGGATGCAAGCTCTCATGAGCAAGGATGCTATCGCCTCGGGCGGATTCTTCGGCAGAGGTATGGCGGCAGGCGGAATATACGAGGATCTGCCCGAGCATCACACAGACTTTATATTCGCAACGATATGCGAAAAATTTGGACTTATAATTGGAATTCTTACAGTAATAGCGCTTATAGTTATAGTGATACGCCTTTTGTGGATAGCACTTACCTGCCGTGAATTTGTAGGCAGACTTATATGTGGCGGGATTGCTACCATAATAATAATCCAGACGCTGGAAAATCTTTGGATGTGCTTGGCTATTGTCCCCGTGGTTGGTATAACGTTGCCTTTTTTGAGCTATGGAGGCTCATCTGTTTTGGCGCTATATTTGCTTATGGGACTTGCCCACAGTGTGGGTGCGCAAGAGAAAAAGCTGTTTTTCAGGCGTGAAAAGTAGTTTACTCCACAGTGACGGATTTTGCGAGATTTCTCGGCTTGTCGACGTCAATGCCCTTGTGCGCAGAAGCATGATATGCTAAGAGCTGAGTTGCCGTGGTTGCCACAAACGGAGAGATCAGGCTGTCAGCTGTCGGAAGGATGATGAGCTGGCAATCGGGAAGTATATGCTCCTTGGCGATATAGTCCGCGCAGATGATTGTTACCGACGCGCCTCTTGCCATTACCTCGTGAATGCAGCTTACAGTCTTTTTTGCAAGGGAACTGTCGGTAATTATGCAGATCACGGGCACACCGTCGGTTATGAGCGATATAGTGCCGTGCTTAAGCTCGCCCGCCGCGTATGCTTCGCTGTGGATATAGGAAATTTCCTTTAATTTAAGAGAGCTTTCAACAGAAAGCTGATAATCAATTCCTCGTCCGACGTAGAAAAGATGCTCGGATGAGGATATTTTTTGCGCTATGGCGCGAATCTTGTCATTGAGTGTAAGTGTAGCTCCTATTGCCAAGGGCAGCTCAGAGCTTAATTTAGAGCATATAAGGGTCGCATCCTCTACAGATATCTCACCCTTTATAAGTGCCAGATGTGTCGCGAACAGATAAAATATAGCGCTTTGGACTGTATATGCCTTAGTGCTGGCAACCGCTATTTCGGGACCTGCCATGGTGTATAAGGTAAAATCTGCCTCGCGAGCCAGAGATGAGCCGAAAACGTTTACTATCGCAAGCGTAGGCACACCCTTTTCCTTGGCGTGGCGCAGAGCTGCTAACGTGTCAGCGGTCTCACCCGATTGCGAGATGAATATGGCAAGACTGTTTTCCCTAAGGATAGGATCTCTGTATCTGAATTCGCTGGCTATTTCTACGCTAACCGGGACGCGCGCAAGCTTTTCTATAATATACTTACCTATAAGACCCGCATGCATAGCGGTCCCGCAAGCGACGACGTGTATTTGCTCTGTGCTCTCAAGCAAAATATCGCTTGGAAAATCTTCATCAAAGAAAGGAAGGCCATCGCGTATTCTTCGCATAACAGTGCTCTCCAAGGCTGCGGGCTCCTCATATATCTCCTTTAGCATAAAGTGAGGAAATCCGCCCTTTTTAGCCTGCTCGGCATTCCAGAGTGCCTTCTCATAGACGGGTGTGATCTCGTTCATAGCCGCGTCAAAAATTTTAATATCCGATTTTGTAAGGACGGCAAGGTAATTTTCATCCAAACGGCAATATTCCTTTGTATAGGGAAGCACCGCGGGTATATCCGATGCTAAAAGCGCACCTGCGGGGGATTTTGCCAGGATAAGCGGGCTGTCGCGCCTTATCGCAAATATTTTTTCGGGGTGGTCTGCGAATATGATGCCGAAGGCATATGAGCCCTTGATAATCGAGGACGCGCGGAAGATGGAAGCCGCGGGATCATGTGTTTCACGATAGAAATGATCTATAAGCTTTGCGGCACGCTCGGTATCGGTGCCCGAAATAAAGCTATACCCCTTTTCCTTTAAAAAGACCTCAATTTCGGCATGGTTTTCAACTATTCCGTTATGCACGAGAGCGAGCCTTTCGGTTGCGTGAGGGTGAGAATTTACGTCAGAGGGCTCTCCGTGAGTTGCCCAACGGGTGTGTCCGATGCCGCAATGCATTTCTCCAAGCTCAAGTGCCGCAAGCCGTTCCTCAAGATTTGAAAGCTTGCCCTTTGATTTTACAGTCGTTATAGAATTTTTACCAAGCAGAGCAATTCCTGCCGAGTCGTATCCTCTGTATTCGAGCATTTTAAGTCCTTCCATCAGTATTGGAAGCGAGGCTTGAACTCCTGTGTATCCAACTATTCCACACATATAAAAATCTCCTTTTAAAATAAAATTTACTGTGTAATGATATCCTATATTTACTTTGGAGTCAATAAAGCGCGCTTGGAACTTTTTTGCAACCTCTAATTGCGAAAATGCTTGTCGGTCTGCTAATAAAAAATCGAATTCCGTTATAAGCATATTCGGAATTCGATTTTTTGTGTCTATTCAATTATATTATTTTCTAATATTGCGCAAGGTATTCCTCAAGACAAAGATTATCCTGATATATTATTGTTGCGGCATCAATTCCTACAAAGCGGAAGTGCCACGGCTCGTAGCTGTATCCTGTTATAGCCACCTTGTCCTTGGGGTAGCGAAGAATAAATCCGTATTTATGGGCGTTATCGTATAGCCATACAAATGCCTTGCAATTTTCGAAGGTTTCGTCAAGCTCGATGTGTCCTCTCTCTATAAAGTCGACGCACAGACCTGTTTGATGCTCACTGTATCCCGCCCTGGCTGAGGTCTTTCCGATCTCATCCTCTGCTTCCTTGCGTGTGTAGCCTCTGTTCATAAGATCTTTTATGTAGGACTCGTAGATGACCTCCTGCTTTGAGTAGGAGCGATATGCGCTGGTAACAAGGATACTGTTTTGCTTGTTGATGGAGTTTTCCATTACATTAAGCATATCACAAAGGGCAAAGGCTGCTTCCTTTACCAGAGAATACTGTCCGCCCTCAACTATAGGGCAGTTAAGCTCGTTTAAAGAAAACAACCCCTGGGGAGTATAATTTTCGCCGAGGGGGTTGTTAGCGTTTACCAGCTTAGTCTTTTTCTCGCACGCATATTCACGTGAGGGGTATTTTTCTTTCAGCGCCATAAGTTGAAATTCCTCGGCACTTTCAAAGAGCTTTGCGTCGAAGCCTATGGGAAGGGGTGCGCCGTCATCATAGGTTACTCTGCCTATAATTATCGAATTGTCATTTTGTGAAAATACCGTTCTTATACCCGGGGTGTCGCTTTCAACAGGATGCGAAAACAGCTTTTTTATAAATGAGTAGGGTACAAGGCAGGTCTGTGGGGCATCCGTACTTGCCGCCGTGGTCTTTGCGGTCCCACCGAGCTTGACGCGTGTACCGTTTACTGTCGCAGAGGCACTTCCGTTCTCAAATCTTACGTACGTGTTGTCAGGACAGGTGATCTTCGGAGTGCTGGGATCGCCTGATATTACGAGATCCGCGTACTCGGCTATTTTTATCAGGTCAAGATATAATACGTCGTCTATCATTGCTTCGTCATAAGGAACAGTATATTCCTCGCCATCAAGCAGAGTTATAGTAAAGTCCGCGGTTGAAGCCTTGTTTTTTATATTTATTATTATCAGTGAGGCAATGACCGCGAGCAGAAGAAATACCGTAACGATCACGAACAGTACGCTCCACTTGTTCTTTTTGACGTATCTTTTTGCCTTTGCCTTGTCCGAATTGTCGTGAGGGGGAAGTGTGCTTCGGTCTATTTCTCCCTCCTGCGACGCTTTGAGCATAGCAAGCTCCTCATCAGAGAGTGGTTCGTAGGCATCAGTTGGCGCTTTTTTGTCTTTGCTCATATGTGTTCCTTTCTGTTAAGGCTTGTTTTCAATTATTATGAAGAACGGAGAGGTTGGAGAGTTAAGGATATTTATTCTGGTGGCGCAGACCTTGTGTCTTGAAAGGCTTGAGAGGTATTCGCATATAAGCTTTCCCTCGGCATCGCCCTCAGCATGCCCGGGGTACACGGCTACGAGGATTATGGCATCTTTGTCCATAAGAGATATAGCCGCCTCTATCGCGGGGAGCGTTGTGGAACGCATGGTAGTTACCTTCTTGTCGCTTCCGGGAAGATAACCCAGATTAAACATTCCAGCCTTGATAGGTGTATTTACGTATTTTTTTACATTGTGATGGGAATCCAGAATAAGTGTGTAATTGTTGGGACAGCCTGCCTTTTTTAGATTTTCAGAGGTTGAATCGAGTGCCTGCTGCTGAATATCAAAGGCGAAAACGTGTCCTCTCTCTCCCACTGTCTTTGAAAGGAATTCGGTATCGTGACCGTTGCCCATGGTAAAGTCAACGGCTGTGTCACCTTCTTTTAGGTGTGTAAGTATAAAATGTTTTTGCAGATCGAGTAAATCTATCATTCCTAAAGTCCTTTATGTTTATTGATTGTAAAGCGGTTTTCTTTTCTGGGGTGGCTTGTGAAGATCTCCGCGAAGAAATTTCATAGCGCGTTCCACAGAGTCCTTTGAGTTTTTCCAAGGCTCGTCCGCGTATCTGTAATCGAATTTCTTGCAAAACCAGCTGATATCCTCGTTCAATTCTTCTATGTAAGAGTTGACGATTCCCGAAACCTCTTTTTCAAACTCTGTGTATTGCTTTTTCCCAAGACGCTTTGATGCATACTCAAGATATCTGCGGTAGTGAGGCAAGCAGAAGTAGGGCTGTGCTTTAAGCTTTGGCGCGAAATCCTCGTCACTTTCCCAAAGAATAACAGCGGTTTCGATCATGTGTGTAAAGTTGAATTCTATTCTGCGGCAGATATAGCAGCTGTCTTCGAGCTGTGCTATACGCTTCATAGGACGTTCACCGGGCTTTGCGAGCATTTTGTCCTTTATCTCGCCCTTAAGCTCAGCCAGATGGCTTTCAAGCGTCAGCGCCATTCCAAGGCGGTTCTTTCTTGTAAACATCATATCGTAATGCGTTTTGCAAAAGCCTTCCTTGTTGGTGCGTATTCTTACGTCGGGCTCCATCATAGACGCTCCGAGTATAAGCTCAAGCTCGTCGTCCTCAAGGCGATTGTAGAGCGTGCAGAAGGGGCAACCGCAGGATTTGTCAGCGGCGGACGCCTCAAATGCCTCGTTGACGGGTATTGTGTAAATTGTTTCCATAGAATTCTCCAGATAAATTACTTGAAAAAAATGTCGTAATATGTTAAAATATAGGTAAGCTTATTTTTTGAGGTATATCTTGTGAATATAATTGAAAAACGTGACGGAGATCTTCCGTTCTTGCACATAAGTGATGTTAAAAATTTTGATATAGCTAAAATTTTCGACTGCGGACAGTGCTTTCGCTTTGATGAAGTGAGCAACAGCTCGCACGAAAAGGAATTTTCAGGTGTAGCGTACGGTCGCTTCGTGTCCTTTGCGCAGGATGGCGAGGATGTTTTTATATACGGAAGCGACATGCGTGATTTTGAGGGGATATGGAAAAAATATCTGGATATAGAACGTGATTACGATCTTGTCGCAAGGGATATTCTTTCAAATTGTCAAAATGAGGCTCTTGCTGCCTCGGTTGAATACGGAAGGGGCATAAGAATACTGTCGCAGGAGCCTTTTGAATGCATAATTTCCTTTATTATATCGCAGAACAACAACATTCCGCGAATAAAGAAGATAATAGAGATGCTTTCGGCAAAATGCGGTCAGCCGATAGAGATATGCGAGGAAATGAAAAAGCACACGTCAGGAAAAAGCTCACTGTGCGCATTTCCAAGCGCGCAGGCCTTGTATAGCCTTGGTACAGAGGGCTTGTTTGACCTGAAAACCGGCTTTCGCGCCAAATACATATACGACGCGGTTGAGCGAATCCTCGACGGCAGTCTGTCGGTAGAGCAAATAATGAACGAGCCTGACATAGAAAAGGCAATAGAGAGTCTTTGCCTTGTCAAGGGCATAGGCAGAAAGGTCGCATCGTGCGCTCTTTTGTTTGGCTTTTGTAAATACGACGCGTTTCCTATAGACGTGTGGATGAAGCGCGTAGCGCTTAAATATTTTGGAGAGCAGGGAGAAGATCTGTCCGCAAAAAGCTTTGGTGCTTATGCGGGAATAGCGCAGCAGTATCTTTTCTATTATGAGCGTTATCTCTCACAGGAATAATATTCAAGCATTCTGCCGTTATTGGCAGAATGCTTTTTTTAATACTTATCGCTTTGATCCTCAGGGATGACCTCTTTAAAGGCTGTGATTGCACACTCTATCATGTCATCGTCGGGCTCAAGAACGGTAATTCTTTGCAGCCACAGACCGGGTGCGGATATAATGCGGGTGAAGACGTTATCGTGTCTTCCTGCAAATTTTATAAGCTCATAGCCAAGTCCCATGACCAAGGGCAGGGTAAGAAGCTTTATCGCGGTTCTTATAAGACCGTGGGGGAGTGTTCCAAGCGTCAGATAAAATATGGGGTCGATGAAGAAGGAAACGAATATACCTACGATAAGCATAAGTATGAGAAACGCAGTTCCGCATCTGGGGTGGAAGCGGCGCTGATTTTTTACGTTCTCGACTGTTAAGTCCTCTCCGCTTTCATAGCAGAATATTGTCTTATGCTCCGCCCCGTGATATTTAAAGGTGCGCTTTATGTCCTTCATCAAGGAAACGAGAGCCATATAGGACACCAAAATCGCGATCTTGAGTATTCCCTCGAAGGCTGACTTTACAAGAGAATTGAGTGCCTTGCTGCTAAAGGTCGGGAAGGGAATCAGATCATAAAGGAAGGTAGGAAGCCATATAAATAAGCCTATTGCCAAAGCAATTCCCAATACGGCGGCTATTATCATAATAATGTTTACCAGAGGAGAGGACTTCTTTTCATCCTTTTTGTCCGCGGCAACGGTCGTGCTCTGCGCTTCTTCCTGATCGATCTCGTTTGCTTCGTTTATTTCTGTGTCTGGTGGGACATCCTGAGCCTCTGTCGTTGCCGCTGCGGCAGTTGCTTCATCTATGGGCTCGTTGATAGTAGCCTCTGTTGGAGCGGTTTCTTCAGTGGAGATAGGTGTTCCGTTTTTAGCGGCTTCCTTAGCTGCCTTTTTAGCTGCTTTTTTAGCCGCCTTTTCCTTTGCCATCTCCTCCTCTATCTCCTCGAGTCCCGACAGTTCTGCCGAGCGCATCAGCGCCTTATAGCCCGCGATCATAGAGGTTGCAAAGCCGTACACTCCGCGCACGATGGGGAGCTTGAAAAATTTAGGTACGGGCTTTGATGTGGTATCCCATTTTTCAAGCACGATCTCGCCCGTTGGCTTTCGTACCGCCATAGCTGATTTCTTTGGGCCTCTCATCATGATACCCTCGATGAGAGCCTGTCCACCGATAGAGGTCTTTTTCGCGGCAGCTATTTTTTCTGCCTGTTCTTTATTTAGTACTTGCTTTTTCAAAATTTTCTCCTATTATTAGCTGAATAAATTACCATGTTGTAGGTGAACCGTTTTTGTTATAGTGCCAGAAATTACCCTCTGCCGTAGGCTCTGCCTCGGAGTAGAAGTAAATTTTTGCTTCAGTCAGGGGATCGTTGCCGAGATCTATGTCAACATTGTCAAACTCTGCCTCTGTCCCACCGAAAAATACCGTTTTAAGGGCGGAGCAATCATTAAATGCGGAGTGCTCTATCGTCTTGACGGTAGAGGGGATAACCGCAGTCACAAGGCTTGAAGCCTTTTCGAATGCGCCTTCCTCGATAAGCGTAACTCCCTTTGGGATGTCTATGCTCGTAAGAGCCGTGCAGGAATAGAACGCATCCATGGGAATAGTTGTCATTCCTTCACCCAGCGTTATTTTGCTAAGTGTCGCATTGGCTGCAAATGCGCTTTCTTCCAGATAGGTTATAACGCCCGGAAGAACTATGGATACCTCGTTGATCGCTGAAAGCGCTCCTTTTTCAATATAGGTCACGGTATCGGGGAAAACTATAACAGATGCATGGGATGGCTGTACTCCCTCAAATGCATTTTCGCCAAGTCCCTTTACGGTTTTGCCGTTTATTATTTTAGGCACGTGGAGCGTGTCAAAATCCTCGTGATAATTGATGTCGGTTATCATTATGCCGTCATTGTCGGGCATTGGTGCCAGATCAAAGAATTTTTCTGCCTGGATCCAGATAGCCGTTAGATTCATATCCTCCTCGACCATATATAAGTCAAAGAAGAATATACGTCCGTTCTCTGTCTGCCAACGCAGGAATATGTAGTTATCTTTGACGGGAGCCGCAGGCGCACTCGCAAAGGTTCCGTGCTTTACCGTCATATTTCTTACGGTTGAGCCGCCGTTGGTGTTAAAGGTTATTGTATGATAAACAGAACTGTTATTTTCATTTTCATTAGTGTTGTCATCGCTTGAGCCGCATGCAGCAAAGGGTATAAGCATAGCGAGCATAAGAAGAACAGCGAGAATTCTTGTAATATTTTTACGCATAAAGCACCTCCTTGAGCATTTACACATTGTAAATATCCTAACATAAATATTATATAATAAAATTACAGCTTTGTCAAGGAAAAGCAAGGTTTAGCGAGTATAATTTGCAATTTGTTTACCTTATATTAAAGAATTTTCACCTAAAAGAGCGATAAAAAGCGAATTATAATTGGCAGGAGAGATCTGCTTTGCTTTTGGGGTGAAAACAAAAACGGACACACCGAGGTATGTCCGTTTTTGTTTTTATTGATTTACAGTTTCCTTAGCCTTTACCTTGCTGCTTGCGCAAACCGAATATTTTGTTACGCCTAAAATAGTTTCTCCATCGATCTGAAGTGCTCTGGGGGAGTCAAATTCAACGCTGATCTCCTTACCCGAGAAGATAGCGATGTTTTTCTTACGCTTTGCGTGCGCGCCCTTGAAAAGAGAGGGGAATATTATGAGCGTTCTGAGGCGGCCTGTGCCGTAGAATACCATTGAGGATATATTGCCCTCCGCGTTAAGTCTGTCCTGAGCGGGAGTGGGCATAATTCCACCGCCGTAGAATCTTCCGAGCATGGTGGGAGCCAACCAAGCCTTTTTAAACTTATGTTCAACACCGTCGACTGTAATAGTTACACCTGTCGGCTTGTAGTGGAAAAGAAGTCCCTTTATAGCGATGCCTGTATAGTTAACGGGCTTTGTGGACTTTTTGCGAAGCTCGTCACCGACCTCACAGCAATATCCGTCAATTCCGAAGCCGATACCGTTTATAAATTTATAGCTTTTTTTATTGACAGTGCAGACGGGGAGATCTTTTATGTATTTGTCAATATTTATAATCTCGTCGCTCTGCTTTTCTATGTCGCGCAGAAAATCGTTTCCGCTTCCGCTGGCAAAATAGGAGATCGAATTGGAGAACTCGATATCTGCCGTATCGTTGATAAATCTGTTGAGTGTTCCGTCACCACCGCAGATTATTATATCGCAGTCGGCATGATTTTCGAAGAAATCCTCATAGCTTTCTATCGCGGTCATATCTACGCATTCGGTAGCTGATACCTTTTTAGCAAGCTCCTCTGCTGTTGCCAGACTCTTGCCATTGCCCGCAGTTGGATTGAAAAGTATGCAATAAGCGTTGTTTCCCATGGTGAAATAATTCCTTTCATAGCTTCAACTTAAGACTAATTGTAACATAAAAACCGACACATTTTTTGTATATAGTGTGAATAAAGTTAAAATTTATTGATTTTTTGTGTTCCAAATGTTATAATAATTTGAGTAAATTTGGAAGGAGTAAAAAATGAAGGAAAAATTACATACTCAAGAGCTTTACCTATACAACGCGTAAGGGATTCTAAAACCGATGGCGGCAACAAATATGCGACCCTGTTTTCTGCTAAAGTTCCGGCACTTGGATATTCGGTTTTCCGCGCCTTCGACAAAAAAGACGAGGGGATAACCGAAAATCTCTTTGAAATCGGGGAAGATTATATCGCCAACTCCAAAATAAAGCTTAGCTTCGACAAAGAGAGCGGAGAAGTAAATTCGATTTTTGATATATCAAAAGAGAGCGAACTCCTTTGCGCGCCTACAGAGATCGCTCTGTATAACGATGAGAAGCACGATACCTGGGCTCACGGAGTAAAAATTTTTGATGAAAAGGTTCCTTACAAAATATCGGGAAAAATAACGGTTATCGAGCAAGGTCCCGTAAGAGCCGCTGTGCGCTCGGAGCAAACTTTTGGCAATAGCACTATAATAAGGGATTACTATATTTATGCTGACAGTGATAATATAGACGTTAGGGTGAAGATTGATTTTCACGAGAAATTCCGCATATTGAAGCTTGTATTTCCGTGTAATACCGAAAATGCCAAGGCCTACTGTAAGATACCCTACGGCTATATTGAGCGTCCTACCGACGGAAGCGAGCAGGTTTGCCAAGATTGGATATGTATGTCAGATAAAAAAAGCGGCATAGGGGTGGCAAGTGACTGCAAGCACAGCTTTGACGCTAACGGCAATATGCTTTCGCTTACTGTTTTGAGAAGTGCGTTGTTTGCCGACCATTACGGTCAGCGCGACGACTTCTGTGAATTTATGGAGCAGGGAGAGCACTTTTTCAAGTATCGAATTTTTCCGTTTACCGATTTTGCCGATGCCGAGCTTCGCAGTACCGAGCTTCAAAATCCGCCTGTGGCTATCGTTGAAACCTTCCATTCGGGAAAACTTAAGGAAAGTTATTCGGGTGTTTCGGTGAAGGATAGCAATATTGTGATAACCTCGATAAAAGAACAGGAGGACGGAAACGGGTATATACTCCGTTGCTACGAGAGCGGTGGTATTGATACGCATACGCATATAACGCTTTTTGATAAGTCCTTTGACGCTTATATCCCTCACAACGCAATAAAGACTTTTTGTATAAACGATGGCAACATTGAAGAAACTGACTTTATTGAATAACAAAAAGCGGCGATTGTAAACGATCGCCGCTTTTTTCTATTAGTTTTCGTGGTTTTTTTCTTTTTTGGAGAATAAATGTCGTATATCAAAGCTTAAGACGAAGCTGAAGAATTTTTTGTCCGAATGCTTTTCAAAAAGCTTCCAAAGTGCTCCCACGGCTATACAAGCAAGGATAGCGGCAAGTGCGCCTATTATAATTCCCGCAATAACGTCGGTGGGATAATGTACCATGAGGTAATTTCTCGAAGCTCCCATAAGCAAAACGTAGGCTGCAGCGGGGGCTACGAGCCATTTTTTGTTTTTCCACATAGCTATGCAAAGGGCGGTCATAGAAGCCATTGCGGACGTGGTGTGACCCGAGGGGAAGGAAAATTCGCTTTCCATGGGAGCGCCTATGCTATACCACCACGCGCGGAAAGCGTCTACCGTTTCATACGGACGCGGACGGGCAACGATGTTTTTTATTGCTATGTTGGTGAAAAGTGCGCCGATCGCAATAGCAAAGATAATACATACCCCGCATTTTCTCGTCTTAGGAAAGCACAGAAGTATGAACGCGATAAGAAATCCAAAATAACCGTTGTCACCGATCAAGACGAAAAATTCGGCTATCGGTGTAAGAACAGCTCCCGCGCCCT
>JAZSJE010000129.1:0-6870 GCA_045534135.1 Eubacteriales bacterium | reverse complement strand
GCTCTGTAGAGCTGGTCGTTAACGATTCCCTTATCTATCTGAGAATAATTATAACGGAACTTTTCAGGATTTTGCTCGTAATCGTGAACGTCGTGCACATCGGTCCTGTCGGTAGGATAAGATCCACTCGAGGTGGTCACGGGACGGGTCTTGTCAAGTGCCTTTGTAACGTCGTAAACGAGATCAAGAAGCTTGTTGCTCTGCTGTCTGCCATGCTTGTCCCATGTTTCGTTGGTAGGACACCATCCTATGAGCGAGGGGTGAGAGAAATCTCTCTCAACTTCTTCTATCCACTCGGGAAGAATGTTGTAGATATTATCGTCAAGCGTGGTATCAAGTCCCCAGTTACCTGTTTCATCCCATACCATATATCCAAGGCGGTCAGCGTGATATAGGAAACGAGGCTCAAATACCTTCTGGTGAAGTCTTGCGCCGTTAAATCCACAAGCCATAGATGCCTTGATATCAAAGATAAGCGCATCGTCACTGGATGCAGTGATTATTCCGTCGGGATAGAAGCCCTGATCAAGAACAAAGCGTCCAAATACGGTCTTACCGTTGATCTGCAGTCCCTTTTCTTTGGTAAGCGCAACCTCACGCAGACCGAAGTATCCTGCCATAACGTCTGTCTTTCCGTCTTTTTCAAGCTCAAAGGAAAGATCGTAAAGTCTACCCTGACCAACCTCCCAGAGATGCTTCTCCGCAAGAGCGATAGAAACATTGGTAGAAAGCGAGGAAATATTCGCCTCAGCCTCACCCATAGGCTTACCCTCATAGCTTGCCTTTACCTTGAGCTTACCGCCTACGGCAGCATCGTTTACAAGCACGTCAAGAGCCACAGAGGGATCGGAAATATTTGCGTATACCTTATAGCTCTTTACGTAAGCTGGCTCTACCGCTTCCATCCATACAGTCTGCCAGATACCTGTGGTACGGGTATAATAGCATCCGTAGGAGTTGAGAAGATGGCTCTGCTTACCGGAGATCTGCTTCTCGGAGCGGATATCGTCCTCAACGTAAACAGTAACATAGTTATCCTCATCACGAAGATAATCGGTTATATCAAACTGGAAGGAAATATATCCGCCCCTGTGAGTTCCAACCTTTTTTCCGTTAACATAAAGGGTAGTTGCGTAATCTGCCGCATCAATGTGAAATATAACTCTCTTTCCCTTCCACTCTGCGGGGATATCAAGAGCTCTGCAATACCATACGGCATTTATAAAGTCGGTATACTTAACTCCCGACAAAACGCTCTCCACACAAAAAGGAACAGTAATTTTTCCATCAAGCGACCTGCGCTCATAGAATTTTTTAAAAATACCGCTCTTTCCGTTATCCATCTCGAAATCCCACGTACCGTTGAGATTTATCCATGACTCTCTCTTTCGGTCAGGACGGGGATGCTCGCATCTCGGAATACTGTTGTTCATAGCAATTTCCTCTCTTTTATGTATTATTTATATTTTTGCGTCATTATCAAAACGCATATTTACAGCTCTATTATCCCAAAGAAATCGGGGACATGATAGTCTGGCGACTCGACCTCGACCTCCGCCCACGAGGCGTAATGCACATGATCGGTCATATCTCCACACTTGTAAAAATTCCCCTTACAGAACGGTGAGATCTTTGCAAAATGCTCAAGTAAAAAGCTGAATGGAATGTAGAATTTAAGCGTCCAGCTTCCCTCATGGGCTACCGAGGTGATGTCAAATATCTCTCTGTCAACGTCGATCAATTTTCTGCCGTTCCTTCCGCTTCCAATACCCAGATGTAAAATTCCGCGAGGATTAAACTCGAAGTTGAGATAGTTTTCGTCATGATTGTCGGGCTTTATGAAAAACTCCATACAGCTATCCTTGTATACGTCACCGTTCTGCTCAGCGCACTCAGCTCTGAGATCTCTCTCCTCGCTGTGCATAAGCACACTTATACCCTCGGGTCCGCGCAGCATTCTGAACGTCGTCAAGGGCGCCTTGCAATATCCGCTCCATCTGTTTACGTCTACGCGCCCAAGATCTGCCTTATCCCATTCGGCAGAGGATATATCTGGATCAACGACATCAGACCTTACAACCTTATATCTCATATAATACCTCTTTTTGTTCTATACTGTAATTCTATCATATGAAGCAAAAAAAGTCAATGAAATAAAGGGTTTTATATGAAATAAAATTTCAAAACGAAAGTTCTTGAAAATATCTATGCACTATTATATAATAAAAATGCCACGAATGTCAAAGTCTGTGCTTACAAAGCGATACAGTCTGCAAAATCTGTGGTCACACATTTTCTTCCAAGGAATATTCTGAGCTTGCAGCTGATACCGTATCAAAAGCCTCTACAAGGGAAAGTGGTGAAGAAAATAATCCTTTGAATTTCATGAGCAGGACAACAGCATTGCTATGGTCTGCTAAATTAATATTTTATAATCGCGGCAAGGATATATCTTTGCCGCGATTATAATTATTTATCCTCAAACTATGGACAAAGCATCAAAAATGTTGTATAATATTTATATCAGTTTAACTAAGGAGAGCTATTATGAATCACATCGCACCTAATGCACTTGAGGCGGTATCAGCTTTTTTTTCAACACAGCCGAATAGCGTAGAGCCCTACGGAAACGGACATATAAATACTACTTTTCTCGTAATCGATAATGGCAAGCGATACATACTTCAAAAGGTAAACTCAAACGTTTTTAAAAAGCCTCACGAGGTAATGAAAAACATTCTCGGAGTTACCGATCACATACGTAAAAAGGCAATTGCAAAGGGCATTGATCCCTCTCGCGCGACCCTAACTGTTATAAACAGCCTCGCAGGTAAGCCCTATTATGACGATACAGAGGGCATGTGCTGGCGTCTTTATGAATTCGTTGAGGACACCGTGGCTCCCGAAAAGGTAAGCTGCGCTCAGGATTTCTACAACTGCGCTTATGCGTTTGGCATATTCCAGCAGCAGCTTGCAGATTATCCCGCAAACGAGCTTTTTGAGACTATTCCCAATTTCCACAATACTCCCTGGAGATATGAAAATCTCGAAAAAGCAATTGAAGCTAACAGATCGGGCAGGGTCAACGAGGTTCTTCCAGAGGTGGAATTTGCAAAGGCAAGAAAGAATTTCTGCAATACACTTGAGGATGCGCGTGCAAAGGGTGAGCTCCCTCTTAGAGTAACCCACAACGATACAAAGCTTAACAACATTCTTTTCGATGCAAATAGCGGTGAGGCAGTATGCGTTATTGACCTTGACACTGTAATGCCAGGCTTTTCGGTAAACGATTTCGGTGACTCTATCCGTTTCGGTGCCAATACCGCAGTCGAGGATGAAACCGACCTTTCAAAGGTTTCGCTCGATCTTGAACTTTTCCGTACCTATGCTAACGGATTTATAAAGGGCTGTGGCGGAAAGCTTACTGATAAGGAGCTCGAGCTTCTTCCAGTCGGTGCTATGATGATGACGCTCGAATGTGGCATGAGATTTCTTACCGACCATCTCGATGGTGATGTTTATTTCAAGATCCACCGTGAAAACCACAACCTCGACCGTTGCCGCTGTCAGTTTGCTCTCGTTGCCGATATGGAGCGCAAGCTTCCCGAAATGAATGCGATTATAAAAGAGCTCGCAGCTAAATAATAAAAAGCCTTGAGGAAAAAACCTCAAGGCTTTTTATTATTTCAACACCACAGTTTCACCCGCGGGTATCTTTATTATATCGGTCTTGTTCTTCTCTACCCATACGTCCATACCCGACGGATTGTAGAATACCGTTTCGTCGGCTGAGATCTGGAGCAGACTTTGCGCCATTGTATAATTGTATATATCAATATTGGTAGCATACCATATCTTGTCATTGTGCGCAAGCTTTGATACGATCTTTTCCATCATTGTCCAGTCGTCCTCATTACGAAGCTCGTGGCTGTGTCCCCAGATATAGAACATGGGAGATGTCCATACTGAGTCAAGATTGTTAAGGAAGCTATCGCACAGATCAAGCGCGCCTATATGGTGGCATGTGGGATGCCACTCCATAAAACGCTTGGGAGTACCAAAGCCTCTGGTCGACACTACTGTTCTGCTGTAAACTATACCGCAAGCCTCCATTGCCTTTATCGCGTCCTCGTCATACGATCCACTGGGATATGACATTCCTATAACGGGATAACCGAATATCTTTTCAAGAATTTTTCTGTCCTCAAGAGTTTCAAGAACGACCGTCTGCTGAGGGCATCTCGCGGGCCAACCATGGCGGAGAGTGTGACAAGCCACCTCGTGCCCCGCATAGAGCTTGCGAAGCCTCTCTGCCTCCTCGTCATCTATATTGATATAATTTATACCATTGAGATGAAATGTGGACTTTACTCCGTATTTGTTAAAAAGAGCTATAAGTCTTTCATCATTTGCGCTTCCGTCATCGTAGCTAAAGGTAACTACCCTTTTCTTTCCACCCGGATATACGTGATACTGTACCATAATAAACCTCCTTGTATCTGGTAAGCTCATTATATCACAAGCAAAATTTCATTTCAATAGATTTAAAGAAAAAAGCCCTGAGAAAATCAAGGCTTTTGTTCTTTTATTACTTTTATTACTTTGCGTATTCGTCCATATTTATAAGTCTGCCGCCTTCAAGTCTTGACTGCTCGGCTGCAAAGGATATCATATGGTTGTCGGCAGATTCACCTACAGTACAAACAGATTTGCTCGGTCTTCCCTCGATCAGCTCGCGGAGCGCAAATATAATGCCCTCATCATCGCCACCGTGTCCGCTGGTTATTCCCTCGCCTGTAGCTGTAGAATTACAGTCATGCTGCCTTGTCTGACGGGTGATAAAGTTGAAAACCTCTATCTTATCTCCGTCCATGGTAGCGTTTATCTCACCCTTGGTACCCATTATTCTTATAACTCGTCCACCGCGTGTAAATGCGCTCATGGCAAAGTCAACGTAAACGTCATCACCAAACTTCAAATTGACTGTCTGGTGGTCAACTACGTTGTTGTTGCACTTATATACACATTTGCCGTACTGTGTATTCCACATAGCCTCAATTACCTGATCATCGGTAGGATGTATCTCCTTGGTTGCCGCGCACCTGAACCAATCGCCCTTATCATCAACGTAGAGCTTCACAGCATTGTAAGGACAGGTGTCTGCATGAGGACAGCCCTCTATGCAACGCTCGGGCGCGCCCTCGGGAGCATTCTCGCTCTTGAAGTATGAAAGCGAGCCGAAGCTTTGAACAGCAGTACACTTCTTGCCGATAAGCCAAGCCAGAATGTCCATATCGTGGCATGTCTTCTGAAGTATCATACAAGAGCTTTCCTCGCTGTTGCCCCAGTTGCCTCTTACGAAGCTGTGACTCTGGTGAACGTCGCCTACACCCTCTATGTGCTGTATATTCATTACCTTGCCTATCTCACCGCTGTCGATTATATTCTTAAGTGCGATAAAGAACTTGGTAAATCTGAGCACGTGGCAAACAAGAACGAACACTCCCTTTTCCTCTGCCGCCTTCTGTATTTCTCTGCACTCCTCGGGAGTGGGAGCAATAGGCTTTTCAAGTAAAAGATCATATCCCTTTTCAATTGCCGCCATTGCGGGACCGTAGTGATCTCTATCCATGGTAGCTATGATAGCTATGTCGGCAAATTTAGGAAGCTCAAGCAGTGGCTCCCAGGTAGTAAAGCACATTTCCTCTGGAATTCCGTGCTTCTCTTTCATATAATTTCTGCGGGCATCAACAGGCTCTGCGACCGCAACTACTTCAAAATCCTCTCCGTAAAGATTTGCCATTATATCGGTGTAGGTTTTTCCTCTGCCACCGCAACCGATAGCTATAACCTTTTTCTTTGCCATTTTTATATTCCTCCCTAAAAATCGCGGATCTATTGACATATCGTCAAGAATATGATACAATAAAACCGCTTGATTGTCAAGTGATTATTTAACTGTACAGGTGTATTTTTTTACTGTACTGTATTTGGAGGCAGATATGAAAAGCTTTGGATATTATGCTTTTGACGACACCTCAAAAAATGGGATCGCTCTTAACCGCTGCAGTCGCGAAAACGGCACGTATCCTCTTATGGTAAACTGTGCAGGTCATTTTGTCTCCCGCTTTCCGTTTATGACAGACAATAAAGAAGGAAGGCTGGATTATTATATCATATACATCACCTCGGGCGCGCTGACATTTTTTTGCGGTGATAAAAGCATATGCGCAAATCAAGGAACAGTAGCTCTGCTACCCGCTAAAAAAGGTTACAAATATTCATATCTTGGAGGGGATGACCTTGAATATCACTGGTTGCATTTTACAGGCAGCTCTGCTTCGCAACGTCTTGAAGAATATTCAATAGAGCTTTTTCCCCGAATATATTCGTGCACCGAAACCAACCGCATATCTCAACGCTTTCAAAGCATCTTTGACGCATTCGAAAAGAATGACCGTTTTTGCGAGCGAGAGCTTTCCGCACTTCTCGAACGTCTGCTTGTAGCGATAGCGCGCTCAATATCTACGGATAACGACAGTCCTCTCGCACTGTCAAAATCATTAAGATATATCAACGCAAATTACAGCTCTGACATTAAGATACCCGACCTTGCGGCAATGGAGCATCTGAGTATATCGCGATACAATTTTCTCTTTAAGCAACGCTTTGAAGTGCCACCGAAGCAATATATCCTTAAGCTTCGCATGTCATGGGCGAGAGAGCTTCTTCTTTCCACCGACCTGCCGATAAAGCAGATCGGAATAATGTGCGGATATGAGGATCCTCATTTTTTCAGCAAGTGCTTTAAAGGCTTCTTCGGATTTTCACCAACACAATGCAGAGAAGAAAACTGAAAAAGGACAGAGA
>JAZSJE010000029.1:0-9614 GCA_045534135.1 Eubacteriales bacterium | reverse complement strand
GCAATAACTATACCGCCCGTATTTCTGTCTATTCGATTGCAAAGCGCAGGAGCAAAGGATTGCTCATCCTGCGGAGAATACTCGCCCTTTTGGCAAAGATATGCTTTTACGTGCATAATAAGAGTGTTCTCACCTGCCTCGCTATCCTCGTGCACAAGAACACCGGGACGTTTATTGAGAAGCATTATATTATCGTCCTCATAAAGTATATTCAGCTTGGGTATAATAGTTTTCAGCGCTCCTACATCCTTTTCGGGAGAATCAAAAAATTCCTCCTTAATAAAGAGCTGTATCTCATCTCCCTCGCAAAGCATATATTTCTGCTCTGTTCGTTTCCTGTTGACCTTTATTTTTTTTGTACGTATAAGTTTATACATCATAGACGTGGGGAGCCCTTTGACCGCTTTGGAAAGAAATTTATCCAAACGCTGCCCTGCGTCATTTTTCTTTATCGTGATAGTTCTCATTGTGCCTCTGAATATATTATTTATTTCACTTACATTATAAAGCATTTCATAAGCTTTTTCAAGAGAAAACTAAAAAAATACGAAGGAGAGATTTTTTTGAAAAAAATTCTTGTAATTTTCGGTACGCGTCCCGAAGCAATAAAAATGGTTCCCATAGTAAAAGCATTAAAAAACGATCCTTCATTTGACTTAAAGCTGTGTGTGACCGCACAGCACAGAGAGATGCTTGACTCGGTGCTTTCCTGCTTTGATATAACACCTGATTACGATCTGTCCATAATGAAGCAAAATCAGACTCTGGTATATATTACCGCAGCAGCGATACAGGGCTTAGAGTCCGTAATGCAGGAATTTGTACCCGATATGGTCATAGTTCACGGGGACACAACTTCGGCCTTGTCGGGTGCTTTGACCGCCTTCTATAACAAAATTTCGATAGCACATATAGAAGCCGGACTAAGAAGTAAGGATATTCGCTCCCCTTTTCCCGAAGAATTTAACCGAAAGACTATATCATTGGTCGCGGATCTGCATTTTGCACCAACAGAAACAGCAGTTGAAAATCTTTTAAATGAAGGAATAGAAAAGCAAAAAATATTTCTTGTCGGAAACAGCGTCATAGATACTATGCTGTTATCTGCTGATATGCAGACAAGCATACAGCTTCCGACATCCCCATATATCTTAATGACGATACATCGCAGAGAGCATAGCGATGATGAAATACTGTCGATTTTTCGTGCTGTGAGGCGGATCTGTATAGATAACCCTTCGCTGTCAATACTGTATCCGATCCATAAAAATCCACGCTTCTGTCGTCTTTTTGAGCAATCTCTTGGTGATATAAAAAATATAAAGCGATGTGATCCTGTACCGACAGTAGACTTTCACCATCTTCTCAGAAACTGTTATCTTGTGCTGACAGACAGTGGTGGTATTCAGGAGGAGGCTTCATACCTCGGCAAGCCACTTCTCGTTGCAAGAAATAACACAGAGCGTCCCGAAGGCTTAAGCCTCGGCACGCTAAGCATGGTAGGAAGTGATGAAGAAAAAATCTACAATGAAGTGCAGAGGTTATTATCGGATCGCGAGGAATATAACCGCCGTGCTGTAAGATGCTACGAATTCGGCAAAGGAAACACCGCTCAAAAAATAATTGAAATTTTAAAATCTATATAGCTTTGTGTTTACAAATTCTACTTTTTGTGTTAGAATATATTTTAACAAAGGCTGGAGAATGCTATATGATTTTAGAAAAAGAATTTTCGGTTGGCATATATACGCTTGGATGCAAGGTCAACCAATATGAGTCCGAGGCTATCGCGGAGGAGCTTGTGCGAAAGGGATTTAAGATCGCCTATCCCTCCTCTATCTGCGATGCATACATAATCAACACCTGCACTGTTACCTCAGAGTCAGACAGAAAAGCAAGACAATTTATACGACGTGCAATCAAAAAAAATCCGCTCGCATACATTTTAATTACCGGTTGCTTAGCTCAGACATCTCCCGAGGACGTTGCAGCTATCGAGGGGGTTGACGTAATAATCGGCAACGCAAACAAGCTTTGCGCAACAAGTGAGCTTCTGAATTTAATAGAACGCGGAGAAAAAAACGAAACGCCAAAGATCGTTGTAACCGATATATTCGATGCCGATTTTGAGGATATGTCCATCACCAGATTCGATCGCACACGCGCTTACGTAAAAATAGAGGACGGATGTGAAAACAAATGTACCTACTGTATCATTCCAAGCGCAAGAGGAAAGGTTCGCTCCAAAGCACCGCAAAAAATTATCGCGGAGGTCGAGGGGCTTGTAAAAAACGGCTGCCGTGAGATAGTTCTTACGGGTATAGAAACTGCCTCTTACGGAAAAGATCTGGGCAATATTGACCTTGCTGATCTTCTTTGTAAAATAGATAAAATACCAAACATCGGACGTGTACGGCTGGGATCTCTTGATCCATCACTTATCCGTCCTGACTTTGTAAAGAAGATCTCTACGTTAAAATGCTTAGCACCTCATTTTCACCTTTCACTTCAAAGCGGAAGCGATAAAATTTTAGCTCTTATGAAAAGAAAATACAATTCCTCCATGGCAATGAATGCAATAAAACTCCTAAGAGAAAATATTAAAGACGTAAAATTTACTACTGACGTTATAGTCGGATTTCCCGGCGAGAGCGAGGAGGATTACATTGCTACCGAAAGTTTTGTAAAGGAAGCGCAATTTCTTACGGTACATATCTTCCCTTACTCAAAAAGAAAAGGGACACTTGCCGCAAGCATGAGCGGGCAGCTCTCAAGCGAGATCAAAGCTCAAAGGCTTCACCGACTTGAAAATATAGTGCACGCGTCAACTCAAAAGATACTTGAGGAAGAATCTAACGGTAATATAAAGACTGTTCTTTTTGAAACCTTTGATGATGGATATGCATACGGACATACCGATGATTTCTTAGAGGTCGCCGTTGCTACCGACACTCCCATCCGCGCCGAATTTCGCAACGTAAAGCTTTTTTCGACCGACGGAAAAATATGCTACGGAGAGTTTATTTGAGAGCAAAAAATCTTTTAAAAAATTTTTTAACTTTTTTTAAAAAAAGGCTTGCATTTTGAATTCTTTTATGGTATAATGTTCCTTGTTCTATGGAATCATTAAATGTTAATTTGTGCGCGGTTTGTGCATTTAGGAGGTGTCAATATGGCAAAGTGCAGTGTTTGCGGAAAGGGCGTTGTCTTCGGACAAGCAGTTTCTCACTCGCATCGTAAAACAAACAGAACATGGAAACCCAACATTCGCAAGGTAAAGGCTATTGTTGACGGTACACCCAAGACCGTTGCTGTTTGCTCTCGTTGCCTTCGTTCAGGCAAAGTAACCAGAGTTTAATTGCTCGGTTTCAATCCCGCTTGTGCTTGCGCAATCCGGATTAAAAGATAAAAAAGCAGATTTGGATTTCCCAAACCTGCTTTTTTAATTTTCAGGAGATCTTATGAAACACAATAAAACTTTAGCTCTGCTGGGCGCAGACTCCCCTGCCGCAATATCAAAGCATCTTTCTTCATTGGAATTTGAGGTGGTTTTACTTCCCGCAGACAATCGCTTGCAAACACCTGTCAGCTCACATGCGGATATGCTTATCTCTGTAATTGATAATAATATTTTCTGCTCAAAAGAATATTATGAAAAAAACAAAGAAATATTCGCGACAGTTGAGAGCTACGGGTATAACGTTATAGCTTCTAAAGCGGAAATCTCGAAAAAATATCCTTATGATATAGCCTTTAATGCCATTTTTCTAAAAAACTCTGTTATTTCTAAAACAGATCACACAGCCGAAGAAATAAAGGAGTTTGCGCAAAAAAACAAGATATCCTTAATCAAGGTAAACCAAGGCTACGCTAAATGCTCTACACTTATTCTTAGCGATAATGCTCTTATATGCGCCGACGACGGTATATTAAACATGGCTCACAGAATGAATATTGAAGCTTTAAAAATAGAAAACTCAGAAGGTGCCATAGAGCTGCCTGGATACGGATATGGCTTTATCGGTGGGGCGTCAGGTGTTTTTGAAAAAAAGGTCTACTTTTGCGGAGATATAAAATATCATCCTCAAGGAAAAGAAATAGCCGAATTTGTTACAAAATTCGGCTATGAGATCATTTCTCTTTTTGACGGCAAGCTGTGTGACATAGGAGGAATTATATTTCTTCCTCCTCTTTTATAAAGATATCGGCTGCGTCATAAAATTTTTCCTTTGCCACGCTGTCGGCAAAAAGCTCACACATTGAGATTCTTGTCAGAGGTAGCTCGATCGCCAATAACTTTATAAAAAATAAAATATCTCTCGTGTCTGATTCCGCGGAAATAATTATTTCCGCGGAAATATTTTTTTCTTCCGCGCCATAGCATATTTCTGTGATATCGGTACACATGCTTATCTCCGAAAAGCAGAGGCTGATCTGCGGGTAAAGCTTTCTGTCTGACAACAGCTTTAATAGTTTTTTTAACTCGTCAACATTATTATGTATCACAAAATACAAGTTTGCGTTTTTTTGCATCAGCGTTCTGCAAATTATCCAAGAATACAACAAAGAAATTTCTTCACTACTGTATCCTTGATTTGAGGCAAGCTTTTCGTAAACCAGTTGAGCGTGATATTCATCAGGTCTGCGGTATACAAACTCGGAAAAATCCATAACGATTTCGCTGTTTTTCGCGAGAATGCCGATAACATCCTCAAGAGTACGGGTAGACGTGTCAACCGTTTCCAAAAACAAGTTCAGTAAAACGGGGGCATTTTTTTTCGTGCCACGCAGATTTAAAAGCGGGTTAATGTCTTTTTGATAGCTTGTTTTTGCAATGTTGATTTCAGCGCTTATATCCCCGTTTATTCTTCTCCATATTACTTTTTGCGAATCCCTATCCAGCAATACGCTATTTTTTAATTTCCAATTTAAATCAGAAGAAAGAGTAGAAAGAAAATCTTTTTTCAGCCGGCTGCCGCCCATAGCTCCAAGGTTATCACAAACAAGCGAAAAGCGTTCAAAAAGCGATAATTTATCAAACTCGATTTTTCTATCCTTGCACAGCAGCTTTAAAAAATCGCAGTTTTTTTCATCGTTTATAACTTTAATGCTTCTTATCATTTCTTTTTAGAGAGCTTCTTGAGAACGAGCAGGCTGTAGGGCTGTATATTATTTTCTTCAAACTCTCCGCTTAAGATCTCATACTCAAACGGAAGCTCAACGTGAACAGCCTCTCCGTTGAAGTTCATAACAAATACGTAAGTACTGTCCTCTGAATAACGGAAAGTCACGCTAACGTTTTCGGGTGAGTCGACGATCTTATCAGCATTTATTATACCGCTGAACCATTTCTTGTAAAGTGCCTTATATCCATCAAGCTCAAAGTCGGTAGCTATGTAATATGCTTTTCCTTTGCCGTAATTGTTTACGGAAACCGCGGGCATTCCTTTATAAAAATCATCAAGATATTCACCGATAACAGTTGCTCCTTCAAGATATGCAAGCTCGCAATATCTTCCGCATTTGTACGTGGAGCCAAGCATAGAAACACTGTTAAACTGATCCGAATAGAGCGAATCGGTCTCCTCAGGCTTAAGTCCAAGCATCTCTCTGAAGGGATAGCACTCCTTATCAAAGAACGCAAGCCCGTATTCATCAACAGCGCCTGAGCAGAACGTGATCACCGCGGTTCCTCCGTCTTTTACGTATTTTTCTATCTTCGCCTTCAGATCGCGCTTAAGCATAAAAAGCATAGGAATTACGATCGCTTTATACTTCGAAAAATCGTCACTCTCAAATACGAAATCACAGCCGATGTTAAGATCCCATAAAGCGCTGTAATTCTTCATCAGAATATCCATAAATCCCTTGTATCTGATCTCATTGAGATATGCGTTGGCGATATCAAGACTCCAAAGATTGTCGTAATCAAAAAGAATAGCGACCTCGTTTTTGGTGATCGATCCGCAAACCTCACTGATATTCTTCAATTCCCTACCAACGGAAGATACGTCCCTGAAAACTCTTGTATCATCTGTGTTGTCATGACCAACGACAGCACCGTGAAACTGCTCGGACTGCCCCCTGCTCTTTCTCCACTGAAAATACTGCACGGTATCGCTGCCGTGAGCTACAGCTTGCATCGAGGAAAGAAGATGCATACCGGGACGTCTAAGCTTACATACGGGCTGCCAGTTAGTTGCCGATGGAGAGCTTTCCATCATCATAAACGGTCTATCCTTTTTAAAAGAATTGAACAGTGAGTGGTACATTGCCGTTTTACTGGCATTTTTAAATTCATTTGTTTTGTGCCAAAACGGATAGTTATCCCATGAAACAACATCAAGAAGCTGAGAGAGTCTATTGTAATCTATATCCCAATACTCCATAAAGTTAGTATTTACGGGAATGTCGGGAGCTATTGACTTGAGGGTATCTATCTCGCGCTGAACGAAATCAAAAAGAAGCTCGTTTTTAAAGCGATGCCACTCTATTCTCAAGGGATTAGAAATATATTCTCCATGTTTGCCTGGAGGATCGATCTGTCCAAAATTCTGCACTCTATGCGACCAAAATCCGTTCCACCATTTATTGTTAAGATTTTCTATCGTTTGATACTTATTTTTAAGATATTTTCTAAAATGCTCCTTGCAAAACTCACAATGACAGTCATCAACATTATACTCGTTCGAAACATGCCAAAGAAGCACTCCCGGGTGCTTTGAATAGCGCTCGGCAAGCTTTGTATTAATTATTCTTACCTTTTCTCTATACACCGGTGATGAAAAGCAATTGTTGTGACGTATACCGTATCTTGCTCTTATTCCGTCCTCGGATACACGTCTTATCTCGGGGTATTTCTCAGCCATCCAGGCAGGCATAGCACCAGAGGGAGTCGCAAGGACAGTATAAACACCGTTTTCGTAAAGCGAGTCTATAATTTTATCAAGCCACTCAAAATCAAAAACCCCTTCCTCCGGCTCTAACTTTGACCATGCGAAAATTCCTACGGACATAGCGTTGCAGCCCGATTTTTTCATAAGCTCTATATCTTTTTTTAAGACCTCGGGATAATCCAACCACTGATCGGGGTTATAATCTCCACCGTGCCAGAACACCTTTAATTTTTCGTTAATATACATCTTGTCCTCCTAAATCGATACTACAATAATCAAGGTTATTATAGCATAAAAAAATAGAGTTTTCAATATGAAAAGGATGTGAAAATTAAATTTATTTTTTATATTTTTTCCTCTTTTCTATAGACTTTCACTGCATTGTGTGATATAATATAATGTAATTTATTGTTTCGAGGAGGTTTTGAGTGAAAATCGTTTGTGTTTGTCCGAGTTCATATGCTGCAAATACCTATCTTCTCGTTTCCGATGGTAAAGCAATTATTGTTGATCCATCAGTATCTGTAGCCGCGGTTGACCGCTCGCTTGAAGAAAACAAGGCTGAGCTTTGCGGTATTTTGCTCACTCACGGACATTTTGATCACACGATTTCAGTAGACACTTTGAGAGAAAAACACCCTGTACCTCTTATGATACATCTTGGCGATGCTCCTATGCTTACCGATGGCAAGATAAATGGCTTTTACGATTTTTACGGTCAGGAAAGAACACACCGCCCTGCCGAATTGCTTTTTACTCACGGTGAAAGGATCGCGCTGGGCGAAGAAAGCATCGAGATCATAAACACTCCCGGACACTCACCCGGCTCATCTTGCTTTATTTGTCCCGAGGATAACGGCGGTAATTTTTTGATTACAGGAGATACTCTTTTTTCAAACACCATCGGCAGATGCGATCTCTGGGGCGGTGACGAGAGAAAAATGGCAGACTCTTTAAAAGCCTTACGCGTCTTGGACCCCCAAATGACGATATATCCAGGTCACGGTCCTTCCCATAAGCTGGGTAACGCACTTGAGGTAGCACTCTACTACACTGATTTTTAAAAGGATACACTGTTGAAAGGACTTTAAATATGTTAGATTTTGAAAGACTTGCGGAATTGCTTTTTCCGCACATTAAAGAGCTTCCTGAGGATATTGAAGCGCGCTTTCCCAAGCGTGAGCTTCCTGAGGGCGCAAAGGTAACGAGATTTGCTCCAAGCCCCACAGGCTTTGTTCATTTCGGTGGACTGTTCCCCACTACTGTTGCGGAAAGACTTGCACATCAAAGCGGTGGATTGCTCTATCTTCGTATAGAAGATACTGACGCTAAGCGAGAGGTTCCAGGTGCTGCCGAGGCGCTCATCCGCACGCTTGCCACCTATGGCATTGAATTCGATGAGGGCGCTATCCTTGGCGAGGACGGAAAGATATGCGATAAAGGTGCTTACGGTCCTTATAAGCAGAGCTTAAGAGGTCAAATTTATCAGACCTATGCAAAGCAGCTTGTGCGTGAGGGCAAAGCATATCCTTGCTTCACCACCGAAGAAGAACTTGAGGAGCTTCACAGCATCGATAAAAAGCAGGAAATTAAAAACACAGACTGGCAGGCCGAGGCCGAGGCGCGCAGAGCAGAAATGCTCGCACGCAGGCAAATTACCATGGACGAGGTAGAAAACAACATCAAGTCGGGAAATCCCTTCGTTCTTCGTATTCTCGCTGACGGTGATGCTGAAAAGAAGATAAAATTTACCGATCTTGTAAAAGGAAATATGGAAATTCCTGAAAACGACGAGGATTTTGTTCTTCTCAAATCCGACGGAATTCCCACCTACCACTTTGCACATGCTATAGATGACCATCTTATGGGCACCACGCACGTAATAAGAGGCGAGGAATGGCTACCAAGCCTTGCCAAGCATCTTCAGCTTTTCAGATATCTCGGCTTCAAAACACCCAAATATATGCATATAGCACAGATTATGCGTCTTGACGAGGCGGGCTACACAAAGCAGCTCACCAAGAGAGATATGGGCGCAAATATGGACGATTACACACGTCTTGGTTATTGTCCTGAGGCCGTATGCGAATACGTTATGACTCTGCTCAACTCCAACTACGAGGAATGGAGAATGCAGAATGCGCAGAAAGATTATAAGGAATTCCCCTTCAACATCAAAAAGATGTCCTCCTCGGGATGCTTGTTCGATTTCAATAAGCTCAATGACGTTTCAAAAAACGTTATTTCAAAAATGAGCGCAGATGAGGTTACAAAGAAAGTTACCGATTGGAGCTTGAATTTTGATCCCGAATTTGGCAAATTGCTTGCAGATTCTCCTGATTATGCCGAGCAGATATTTGCCATTGGCAGAGGCGGCAAAAAACCACGTAAGGACCTTACTACATGGGCTGACGCAAAGGGCTATATGGGATTCTTCTATGACGAGTATTTCGCAATAGAGGACGCGTATGACGAAAAGTATGACAGAAGCGATATAAGATATACGCTCGAAAGCTTCATTTCTACACTTGATCTCACCGATGATATGAACACTTGGTTTGACAAGATAAAGGCTATCGGTGAGGGACTTGGATACACATCGGATATGAAGGCATACAAGGCATCTCCCGAAAGCTTCAAGGGTAACGTCGCTGACGTTTCCGCGTTTATGCGTCTTGCCGTAACCGGCAGACTTAACTCTCCCGATATGTACGAGGT
>JAZSJE010000034.1:0-6722 GCA_045534135.1 Eubacteriales bacterium | reverse complement strand
TACGCACAGACCCAAAAATTGAGTTTGGTCAAGCTTTTTAAAGCTTGCGGGTCATAGGGCAGAGCCCTAATAAAAACGGCGTTTCTTTTTTGTTTCTTTTTTCTTTGCGCCAATAGTGCCAAAGAAAAAAGATAAAGACGCATAGCGGCTTCTTTTCTCTTACTTTTCTTGAAAGAAAAGTAAGCAAAAGAACTTCATACTTGGGGGTTTATTGTTGTCTGACTTTGAGCGCTGACACAGTCGGCTATGTTTTTGACCGGTAAAGTAAGCAAAAGAACTTCATACTGGGGGTTTTATTGTTATCCGACCTTGCGCGTAGCCATAGCCAACTATGTTTCTAACCGTTAAAGTAGGCAAAAGAACTTCATACAGGGGATTATTATTGTCTAACTTTGAGCTGATAAACTTAAAGCACGGTATCTTTAAAAAAA
The DNA here is from genome assembly GCA_045534135.1 of Eubacteriales bacterium. Classification (GTDB taxonomy): domain Bacteria; phylum Bacillota; class Clostridia; order Oscillospirales; family CAG-272; genus HGM12713. The sequence goes on along the minus strand of JAZSJE010000034.1, from coordinate 6,291 downwards.
CATTGACGAAACGGTATTTTTGCGGTATAATAATAACGGTAAAATGTAATAATTTAGCTAATGGAGAAATTTATGCTACAAGAGGTCATCGGTCATATAAATAACTATCTTTACACCTATGTTCTTATAATTTTGCTTATCGCGGGCGGTATTTATTTTACCGTGCGAACAAAATTCGTGCAATTCCGACTTATGAAGGATCAATTCAAGTCACTTGGCGATAAGCCTAAGGACAAAAACGGTGTTTCGTCTTTTCAAGCGCTTATGGTTTCCACAGCCTCGCGCGTTGGTACGGGAAATATTATCGGAGTTTCCACGGCTATATGCCTGGGCGGCTTTGGCTCGGTGTTCTGGATGTGGCTCATCGCGATCATCGGCGGAGCTTCTGCCTTTGTGGAGAGTACTCTCGCGCAGATATTTAAGAAAAGAGGCAAGGACGGCTCATACGGAGGCCCCTCTTATTACATAGAGCAAGGGCTTTCGCTCAAATGGCTGGCAATTATTTTCTCGATCCTGCTTATTTTCACCTACGGAGTGGGCTTCAATATGCTCGCATCCTATAATCTTCAGTCGACCTTTGCCTCCTACTCCTTCTATAACGATCATTCAAGCATAGCTCCGTGGCTTATCGGCGGTGCGGTTGCGATTTTGGTCGGTATTTGCCTTTTTGGCGGCGGAAAAGGAATATTGAAGGTCACCGGACTGCTTGTACCTGTTATGGGCGTGGCATATATCCTTGTTGCGCTTGTTATAACTCTTATAAACGCCCCTGCCCTTCCTGGAATTTTCGGTAGAATTTTCACAGAGGCATTCGATCTTCCCGCTATCTTTGGCGGCTTTACGGGCTCTTGCGTAATGTACGGAATTCAAAGAGGTCTTTTCAGTAACGAAGCGGGCGTCGGCTCTGCTCCAAACGCCTCCGCATCGGCTGAGGTAGATCATCCCGTGCGCCAGGGTCTTGTTCAGGTGCTTTCGGTGTTTATCGACACGATCCTCGTTTGCTCGGCTACCGCGTTTATGTGCATGAGCTCGGGAATAGAGCCTACCGCAACACTTAGCGGAGCGCCCTACGTTCAGGTGGCAATTGAGAGCAATCTTGGAGCGGTAGGACCTATCTTTATAACCGTAGCGATGGTGCTGTTTGCATTTACAACGCTTATCGGTAATATTTATTACGTTGACAGGTGTATATTCCATTTGTGCGGAAAAAAAGAGCCGCCAAAATGGTTGAAAATAATTATTTACGTGGCTGCTTCGCTGCTGATATTCCTGGGTGCGGGACTTTCCGCTGATCTCCTTTGGAGCATTGCCGATATCGGTATGGGACTTATGGCGCTTATCAATATCCCCGTGATAATAATCCTCGGAAGATATGCGTTTGGGGCGCTCAGGGACTACGATAAACAGCGAAAAGCAGGTAAGAGACCTGTATTTTTGGCAAAGAGCCTAGGTCTTGAAGGAAAAACAGATTATTGGCAGAGCGAAGATAAAGCTTCAGGAGAGAAAAAATGAGTATAAGAATAGGTATTTACGGATACGGAAACCTCGGCAGAGGTGTTGAATCGGCAATAAGACAGAATAAGGACATGAAGCTGGTTGCGGTATTTACACGCAGAGATCCCGCAAGCGTTAAGCTTTGTACAGAGGGTGTCAGTGTTTTGCACGTTAACGACGCGCTTTCAATGACAGATAAGATAGACGTTATGATCCTCTGCGGCGGAAGCGCTACAGATCTTCCCGTGCAGACCCCCGAGCTTGCGAAAAGCTTTTGCGTTATCGACAGCTTTGATACGCACGCGAGAATTCCCGAGCATTTTGAAAAGGTTGATATGGCGGCAAGGGCGGGCAATAAGACAGCTCTTATCTCCGCCGGCTGGGATCCGGGTATGTTCTCGCTCAACAGAGCATACGCAGAGTCGGTCTTGCCCGACGGAGCGACCTATACCTTCTGGGGAAAGGGCGTGAGCCAGGGACATTCCGACGCAATTCGCAGAATTGAGGGCGTTATTGACGCAAAGCAGTATACTATCCCCTCGGAGAGCGCGCTTGATGCCGTAAGAAGCGGAATCTGCCCCGAGCTCAGCACCAGACAGAAGCACACAAGAGAGTGCTTTGTTGTAGCCGAGGACGGAGCAGATAAGGCAAGAATTGAACGTGAGATCGTTACAATGCCTAATTATTTTGCCGATTACGATACGACTGTACATTTTATCAGCCTTGAGGAGCTCAGACGTGATCACAGCGGAATTCCGCACGGCGGATTTGTTATCCGCAGCGGTAAGAGCGGCTTTGAGGGCGAGAATACACACGTTATAGAGTACAGACTTAAGCTCGATTCCAATCCCGAGTTTACCTCGTCTGTGATAGTTGCTTACGCAAGAGCGGTTGCTAGATTTAATAAAGAGGGTAAGGTCGGAGCGATGACTGTCCTCGACGTGCCCCCCGCATACCTCTCCCCTAAGAGCGCTGAGCAGCTTCGCAAGGAATTGCTTTGATTTTCTCGTTTTTTCTCGTTCTTTTCTTGAAAGAAAAGAACCAAAAGAACTTCATACTGGAGATTGTTATTGACTTAGTTTGCGCTCTGACACAGGTCACGCACAAACCAAGGAATGAAGTTTTGCGGAGCTTTTTTAAAAGCGACCCGGCGGAGCCGAAAACAGCGGTTCTTTTATTGAAAGAAAAGAGGGAAACCCACGTATGGGGTTTCCCTCTTTTCTATTCATTCATGCTACTCTCGCCTTGATTTTATTCCTCTGTGGCAAGATAGGTAGGTGTTTCGAGATACCACTGACCGTCCTCACGCGCGAGATCGACTGTTACGTCGTATTTCTTGTCAGGTGCTGAGGGCAAATATGCCTTTATTTTTATTCTCACAAGGCTGCTGTTTGATGCCCAGGTGTCAATTTCCGCGGTTTCAAACATGTAAACGCAATTTTCCGAGAAAAGTGACTCAAAATTGTCGTTTTGCATCAGTCTACCGTTTGTTCCGTTCTCCATGTAGCGTGGCGGAACTGCCTCAAATCCGTCGAATAACGTTTCGTACAGACCGCGCAGATAGCTCTGTGAGTATACCTTGTCTACCTTTGCCTTTATCTGAGCTATCGAGATGCACTTAGCGTCATCCCTTACGTAGCTGAAATTGGTTGGATCGACCGACGTGTAGTAAAACTCGACCTTGGGTTCTTCATATTCTGTATAGTAGTAATAAAGTCCGTTCTTGGTGTCCTCGTAGGCTATCTCCTCGCCCTCGCGCTGCTCGTCAGTCGCAACGAGGTATTTCTTGGGCTGCTTGTTGATCTCGCCAACCTTTCCCTCGTATACGTAGACGCTGCCGAGCTTTTCGTCCTCAATTACGTAGTAATAATGCTTCTCGTTCGCGTCGTCCTTGAATATCTCGAGCTTTGGCTCATATATCCTCTCATAAACCTCAAGACCGTCACCGTAGAGGATAACGTTTACCTCCTGCGACTTCGCTATCAGCTCCTTAAAGCGAGCCTCGATCTCCGAATATTCGGGCGGAGCCGAGCAGCTTCTTATAAAGAATATAGCTCCTACCATGATTGCGAGAACCAAAACTATAACGATGATTCGTTTAATTATTGGATTTTTCATTTTTCTTCCTTAAAATAGAGTTTTCTCTACTTTTCCTCGGGAAAAGCGGAGGTTTTTTTCTTTTTAAATACCAGCGCCTTGCTGAATATATAATTTCCTATTATGACAAGCACTGCCGCGATCAGCTTTGCGCCGATCTCGTTGAGATTCCACGCGCGGCCGAAAAGCTCAACGCTGTTTGCAAAGGGCAGAAGCGCCGAAAGCCCGAGCGCCCCGAGAAATGTGACCGCGTAGTCAAGCCCGAAGGTCAGCAGTCTGCCGCAGGCAAATACCGCAAGCTGTCGCGCGGTCGAAGCCTGCTTGTCCGCGTCGGTGAATACCCATTTTTTGTTGGTATAGAATGCAAAAAGCACGGCTGCTATCCATTGAATGATTTGAGCTATGCTGTAAAGAGCAAGATATTTACCGCTGGAGGTGTCCGCGGTCGGAATGGAGAACAGCGCTTTTCCGCCAAGTAATATGGCAAAGTATACTATCCAGCCTACAGCTGTGGTGCATACGCCGAAAAACAGGTAGCGCAGTATCTGGGCTCTGCTTGATTTTTCAATTATTTTCATTATTTTTCTATTTTTCTCTGTGAGTAATTTTATTTTTTTATCTTGTCCCAATAATCCTTGGCGGCAGCCTCGGTTTTGTTCTCACCGGGGTCATAATATTTTCTGTCCTTAAGATCGTCGGGAAGATATTGCTGCTTTACGTAATGATTTGGGTAGGAGTGGGGGTACTTGTAGCCCTTGAATAACGGGCTTTGCAGATGGGTCGGCACTACCCTGCCCAGCCCCGCTTCCACGTCAGCCCACGCGGCATCTATGGCGGCTTCCGCCGAATTTGATTTTGGCGCGGTCGCCAGCATTATTGTGGCATTTGCCAGAGGTATTCTTGCCTCAGGAAGCCCGAGCTCCTTTGCCGATTCGCATGCCGCGCGTGTTACGCTTGCCGCCAGAGGGTAGGCAAGTCCTATGTCCTCGCTTGCTATGACCTGAAGCCGTCTGCATACGGCTATCAGCTCGCCCGCTGCGAGCAGCTTTGCCAGATAAAAGACCGCCGCGTCGGCATCTGAGCCTCTTATTGACTTTTGCAGGCAGGAGAGCAGATCAAAATGCGTGTCTGTATCGTAATTGCCGATTTTTACGTTAAATTCGTCGATGATCTCGACCGTGATCTCATCCTCAGCGGCAAAATATGCGTTTTCAAGCACACCGATAGCGTGCCTTACGTCGCCCGACGTGCTTTTAGCTATGTAAAGCAGAGCCTCGTCGGATATTTTTTTGCCACTTGCCGCCTCCCTGCCCGTTTGGCTGTCAAGAAAGCTGAGAGCTCTTTTTAGCGCGCGTATGCACGCTTCTGCCTTTACTGGCTTGAACTCAAAGAGAGAGGAACGAGAAATTATAGCGTTGTAGATGTAAAAATGAGGATTTTCAGTGGTAGAAGCGATCAGCGTGACCCGACCGTCCTCAATATATTCGAGCAGAGCCTGCTGCTGCTTGCGGTTGAAATACTGGATCTCGTCGATATAGAGCAGTATTCCGCCCGTGCAGAAAACATTGTCGGTCGTACCCAGAATATCCTTTACGTCGGAAAGAGAGGCGGTGGTCGCGTTAAGACGGTGGAATACCATGTCAGCGTTCTTTGCGATTATCTCTGCCGCAGTGGTCTTTCCCGTGCCGGGCGGACCGTAAAAAATCATGTTGGTAATTCTTCCCGACTCCAACATCCTGCGAACGACTCCCCGTTCTCCGAAAAGATGCTGCTGACCTACTATATCGTCAAAGCTTTTCGGGCGCAGAGCCTCCGCCGTTCTGATATTATTCATGCTTATATCTCCGTGAATTTAGAGAATATTACTGTTTTGGTTGAGCGCTACCGTCTCGGCTATGCTGTCAAGCAATTTCAAAATCGAGGGTAGTCCTCCGAGAACTGCGAACATACCGACAGTCAAAAGAACCGAGCAAAGTATGGCGCTTGCCCAAGTATTTCCCTTCTTTTCGAACTTTACGTCAGCCATATAACGAATTTCCTCGGGAATATAGAAGGTGTCCGCGTAAGGGTTTATTTTATAAGACTGCTCCTTAAAGCGAGGGAGCCTTTTGTTTTCGATTTGCTTTTGCCTGTATTCCTCTCGGCGCGCGTTCTGCTCGGCGATAAATTCCTCCTCCTCGCGACATCTTACGACGCGCCTGAGCGTAGTGCTTTTTCTTACGGCAAGGCGGATGAGCGCGTTGCTTTCAAAGCCCAATTCCTCAAGATTAAGAGCTTTTTCGGGGGAAAACGCCTCTTTTTTTATGATGCTGCGTACTACGTTTCCAAGCACTCTTTTATTAAAAACAGACGCGAAAAGAGCAAGAATAAGTCCTATAAAAATACCGATTATTACTATTCGTACAGTCGTCAGTCCGCCTGCGCCAAGATTAAGATATTCATAGTATTCGGGCGGATTTACGTACGTGGTGTACAAAAAATTCCAAATTGCCTCAAAAAAAGACAGCTCCTCGGGCAACGCTTCCGTTACGGCAGCCGTGTCCGACATGATAGTGAGAATACCCGTATTCATCGTATCTCCTTTTTGTTTTAAAAGCGAGGCAGGATTTGATTTTGCCTGCCCCGCGATGTGCTTAAATTACTTTTTGATTACGTCAATGCCGATGTACTTGCGAAGCACCTCGGGAACTACGACAGAGC
>JAZSJE010000213.1:0-2395 GCA_045534135.1 Eubacteriales bacterium | reverse complement strand
AATCAAATTCAAGTTCTTGAAGGACTTGAGGCAGTTCGTAAAAGACCGGGTATGTACATTGGTACTACCTCGATCAAGGGACTGCACCACCTTGTTTATGAGATCGTCGACAACTCTATCGACGAGGCTCTGGCGGGCTTTTGCGACAAGATAACCGTCACTATAAACGAGGGTAACAGCATAACCGTAGAGGATAACGGACGCGGTATCCCTGCGGCAATACATCCTAAGCGCGGTATTCCTACTCCCGAGGTGGTTTATACGATCCTCCACGCGGGCGGAAAATTCGGCGGCGGCGGATATAAGATTGCGGGCGGATTGCACGGTGTTGGTGCGTCTGTTGTAAATGCTCTTTCCGAATGGGTGGAGCTTGATGACTGCTATGAGGGCAGACGCTATACCGAGCGCTTTGAAAAGGGTAAGGTTGCGCGTCCGTTTAAGGATGAGGGTGAATATCCCGAGCGTCCTCACGGTGTAAAGGTCACATTTAAGCCCGACCCCACGATATTTGATGAAACTGTATTTGAATATGAAATTCTGGCAAACCGTATGCGCGAGCAGGCATTCCTTAACGGTGGAATACGCATTGTTCTTCGCGATGACAGAGGCGAGGAGCCTATCGAAACAGAATTTCACTTTGAGGGTGGTATAAAGACCTTCGTAACTTATCTCAACGAGCAGAAGGCGTGCGAGATTATACACCCCGAGGTAATATACATGAAGGCTGAGAAGGGATCAAGTGTCGCAGAGATCGCTCTCCAGTATAACGATAGCTATAACGAGGTCGTAATGACCTTTGCAAATAATATGAATACCACCGACGGAGGTACTCACGAAACAGGCTTTAAGTCGGGACTTACCAAGGTTCTTAACGATTACGCGCGCAAGGCGGGTATTCTTAAGGATGCCGACAAAAACCTTTCTGGTGAGGACGTGAGAGAAGGAATTTGTGCCATAATCAGCGTAAAGCTTGAGGATGCTCAGTTTGAGTCGCAGACTAAGGCAAAGCTCGGTAACGCGGATATACGTACGCTTGTAGAAAATACAGTCGTTTCAAAGCTCGGTGAGTATTTTGAGGAAAATCCAGCTGTAGCCAGAGCAATTCTCGATAAGGCGCTTGCCGCATCCCGCGCAAGAGAGGCTGCGAGAAAGGCACGTGAGCTGACACGTAGAAAGGGCTTGCTTGAGGGCTCTACACTGCCCGGTAAGCTTGTGGACTGTTAGGAGAAGGACGTCGCTCTCACAGAGGTATATCTGGTCGAGGGAGATTCCGCGGGAGGCTCCGCAAAGATGGGACGTGACAGCCGCTTCCAGGCTATACTTCCCCTTCGAGGAAAGGTTCTTAACGTTGAGAAGAACAGACTTGACAAGGTCTACTCAAACCCCTCACTTATTCCGATAATCCAGGCTCTCGGCTGCGGAATAGGAGAGGATTTCGATATAAACAAGCTCAGATACGGCAAGATAGTAATTATGGCGGATGCCGACGTCGACGGATCGCACATAAGAATATTGCTTCTGACCTTCTTCTTCAGACATATGCGTCAGCTTGTTGACGATGGGCATATTTATCTGGCACAGCCGCCTCTTTACAGAGTTTTCAAAAGAAACGGCAAGGGACCCGAGAGATACGCGTTCTCGGATGCGGAGCGTGATGAGATAATCAAGGAAATGGGACCTGGTGTTGAGGCAGACCGCTATAAGGGTCTTGGAGAAATGGATGCTGAGCAGCTTTGGGAAACTACCATGGATCCTGAAAAGAGAACTCTGCTTAAGGTGACCGTTGAGGATGCGATGGCATGCGATGCGATGTTCTCGCTTCTCATGGGTGACAGCGTTGAGCCCAGACGTGAGTTTATTGAGAAAAACGCAAAATTTGCGGAAAATCTCGATATTTAATTTAATTTTGTCTGTGTCAAAAATTGACAAAAGGTATAAAAATTCGACAATTTATTCAGCCGACTTTTCCACAGATTGTGGAAAACTGTGTTGATAACTGACAAAAATCGGTCAGTAATGGCACTAAAATCAAGGCTTTAAAAAAATTTTTAGTGGAGTAAATAAAAAAAATCTGTGTGGAATATTTTTTTAGTCGAGTGTTGAATTTTACAAATAAAGAAAATACGCAAGCGTTAAAAAGATTGAGCAAACTTAAATTTTGAGTTTGTGCGTAACCTTTGTCAGCGCTCAAACCAAGTCAATAATAACCCCCCAAGTATGAAGTTCTTTTGCCTACTTTTCTTACAAGAAAAGTAGGAGAAGCCGCTACGCGTCTTTATCTTTTTTCTTTGGCACTATTGGCGCAAAGAAAAAAGAAACAAAAAAGAAACGCCGTTTCGTTAGGGCTCTGCCCTATGACCCGCAAGCTTTAAAAAGCTTGACCAAACTCAATTTT
>JAZSJE010000064.1:0-2430 GCA_045534135.1 Eubacteriales bacterium | reverse complement strand
TACGACAACCATTGTCATTCCCTCATCGGCAAGCTCCTTCATAAGATCAAGAACCTCTCCTACCATCTCGGGGTCAAGTGCCGAGGTGGGCTCGTCAAAAAGCATTACCTTCGGATTCATGGCAAGAGCTCTTACAATGGCGATTCTCTGTTTCTGACCGCCCGAAAGTGTCGACGGATAAACATTTGCTTTGTCCTCAAGTCCAATACGACGAAGAAGCTCCATAGCCTTTTCTTTACATTCTGCTTTAAATTGCTCCTTTGTCTTTCCCTGTGCTTTTGCCTCTTTCATTTTGATAGTAAGAGGAGCGAGCATTATATTTTGAAGAACGGTTTTATTGTTAAAAAGATTAAACTGCTGAAAAACCATTCCCATATTCTGACGGTGAACGTTAATATCCACGCGTGGGTCGGCTATATTTACATTTTCAAAGATTATAGCGCCTGAGGTAGGGTCCTCCAAGCAGTTAAGGCATCTGAGAAAAGTACTTTTTCCCGAGCCTGACGGTCCGATAACAACTACTTTTTCTCCTTGATATATCGTTGTAGATATATCGTTCAAAACCTTAACTTCACCAAAAGCTTTTTGAAGATTGCAAACCTGAATAAGCGGGGTTTTATTATTTTCCATTCTTCACACCTCCCCTATTTCTATCTGCTTTAGCAAAATGCTTCTCTATGACGTGCAATATTTTTGTCAGGATCATAACTATTATAAGGTACAGGATCGCTGCAATTATAAGTGGGAACAGATAGTCAAAGGTTCTCGATTGAACAAGTCCGGGAATCTTTCCCAAGTCCATAATTCCAACGTATCCTACTATTGCCGTTTCCTTTACCAAGGTTATGAACTCATTAAACAGAGGCGGCAGACAATTTTTGATCGCCTGAGGAATTATTATATGACGCATAGTTTGCCACGTTGACATTCCAAGCGAGCGTCCCGCTTCCATCTGTCCGTCATCAACGCTTTCAAATCCTGAACGCGCAATTTCGGCAACGTAAGCACTGGAATTAAGACCAAAGGTTATGGCACCTATAAGTATACCGTTATCCCAACCGGAGAAAACGATAAAATACAGTATCATCAGCTGAAGAACTACAGGCGTTCCTCTTATTATGGTTATGTAAACGTTTATTATTTTTGATAGCGGCGCAAGTCTTCCACTTTTCTTGTTTATGTACTTAACCATTGCAAAAGCGACACCTATAACAGTACCGATAAGCGTAGCCATAAGCGCAATAATTAAAGTATTTCCAAGACCTTCGAGATATAGCTTCCATCTATCCTGAACAAAGAAAGCTTTGTCGAATCTTTGATATATGTTGAGGAAAAACTCTGCTATATTAGTAAAAATATTTTCTAAAAACATATTATTTCCTATTTTGTTTTTTTAAGGACTGCCACAAATAAGTATGGCAGTCCTTATTTTGTATTTTTCTTATTACTCTGCTATTGCCAGCATTGTCTGTGCGGGAAGCTTATCCATAAGAATAGCATCAACTCTGCCTGCCTTAAGGTCAGCAAATGCGAGAGCGTACTGCTTGTAGCGAGAAACCACGGTTTCGGAAGAAACAGTAACCTTTACGTCCTCACCGTCCTCGTTCTTATATACATAACCCTTGGATTTAGCGGCATCGGTAATGATAAGGTCTCCGCTGGTTCCTTCCTGTACAGCTACATTCAAGCCTGAAAGATCCTTAACCGAAGATATAGAAGCACTCTTAGCAGATACAACTACGAGAGTAGAGCTGTAGTAAATGGACGAGAAATCTACCATTTCCTTACGCTCGTCGTTGATAGTCATACCTGCGGCACCTACAGCGTCACCGGTAGAATTCTGAACACAGGTAGGAATAGTATCAAAAACAACGTCCTTGATCTCAAGCTTCTTACCCATATCAAGAGCGACCTGACTCATGATAGCGATGTCAACACCGATAACCTTAGTTCCGGACATAAATTCGAAAGGAGCGAAACCTGACTCGGTGTAAACGGTAATAGTTTCAGTCGCAGAACCAAAATCCCAAGTAGTCTTAAGACCGTTTGCATTGGGCTTAGTCTTTCCATCAACTCCCGCCTCAAAATCTGCGAGCTCAGTATAGTAATCAACATACTTTGTCATAGTGCCATCTGCAACCCAAGCATCTATAACTTTGTTTACGGCTTCAAGAAGCTTTGTGTTACCCTTCTTGACAGCTATACCGAAATCTTCCTTAAGAAGGTCGGATGCATCGTTTGCAACAAACTCCTCATTAGCACCGCCACAAGAAGCAAAGCAACAAAGCATCATAATTGCTACGAGTGCCAAGCAAATAATTTTTTTCATTTTTAATCCTCCAAATGATTTTTTTAAAAATACACATACATTATATCGAATAAATATGCAAAAGTCAAGACAAAACTAATTATTTTTCTTAATATCTTCAA
>JAZSJE010000238.1:0-5678 GCA_045534135.1 Eubacteriales bacterium | reverse complement strand
GAAGAAGTCAGGCGCTTATTGACGGTGATCTTCTTATAGATATGCCTCCTGATACGATGACGCGCTTTCAGCTTTACGGGATCAGGGGAGATAAGCTCACCACGGTCTTGTTCACGCACGGACACGGCGACCATTATTTTCCCGCGGACCTAAAGCTCAGGGTACCGCCTTACGCTCACGACATGGAGGTCGGTGTTATCGACGTGCTTTGTCCCGAAACGGTTTACGCGGACTGTAAGCGTGTTATCGGCGAGGACTGTAAGACGGTAAGACTGCACAAGGCAGAGCCTTACAGGTCCGTATTGCTTAACGGGTACGAGATAACTCCTATGAAGGCACGCCACGATTTTTTACGAAGCGCGGTGATATACATCATCGCTAAGGACGGCAAGCGTATGCTGTATGCTCACGACACAGGATATTTTTACGACGAGGTTTTTGAGTATATAGAAAAAAGTGATATTCGCTTTGATTTTGCCACTTTTGACTGTACAAACGCACACTTGCCATCATCACCTACCGATAGCCATATGGGCTTTGATAACGTAGAACGCGTAATTGACAGGCTCAGAGGTATAGGAGCCGTTGATAAGGATACGTTACTGTTCGTAAATCATTTTTCGCACAACGGAAACCCGTTGCACGAGGACATGGAGATGAGCGCGGCAAGGATTGGCTGCGACGTTGCCTTTGACGGCTGCAAGGTAGAATTTTAAAATACGGTTGATAAAGGTCCTATCTGTGATAGGTAAGCTAAAGAGGATATAATATATGAAATTTACGGTTTTTGCCGATCTGCACTATAAGAAAAGAATGTATGCCGCGTCGGTTGCGGATCTTCAAGCCATATTTGACAGGGCAGACGCGCACGGCTCGCGGCTTGTACTTAGTATGGGGGATTTTTGCAATGATTTTCGCGGCTCTCCCGAAATAACAAAAGCCTTTCTTAAAAATGGCTACGGGCTCCCCGTATACAACGTGTACGGAAATCACGAGCTTGAAACCATGGGTAACACGATGGAGCTTGTAACTCCTCTGCTTACCAACCGAGAGGTCAATTGGGGACACGGAACAGAGGACGGAAGTGTGGGATATTATTGGTTTGATACTGATGAGTACCGCTTTATCGCCCTTGATACTAACTATTCATTTAATCCCGACATTAATGAATGGGAGCACAACAGAGAGGGAAGCTGGGGACCTCCCGGTTCTGCGGGACTTCCGGGTAACAATATTTATCCCAACAGTCTGGGACCCGAGCAATTTGAGTGGCTGAAGCAAACTCTTTATGAGGCGGCAGAGCAAAAAAAGAATTGCATACTGCTCTCTCACGCACCTTTGACCGCACGTATCAAGGCGTGTACCTATGACGCGAGAGCGGTAGAGCGACTTATTGACGAGGTCAATGCCGTTTGCGCGGGCACGGTAAGAATGTGTATTAACGGACACAGACATACGGATACCTTCCTTGTTCGCAACAACGTGGTCTATTTTGATGTGAACACAGTTCGCAGTGGAGCATGGATGGAAAAAAAGGATTTCCATTATGCCTACGGTCAGGGATTTGAGTTTGCGGATTATGATGCCGAGGGCAGAGAGCTATCGCGTGAGCATATGGATTTCAATGCGCTCAGACAGGGAAGTAACACGTGGTTTTTTGATGCGCCGCTTTCTGCCAACGTTACTATTGAAGGCAACCGACTTACGATAGAGGGAAGCTCCTGTAATTGGGCATTCGGTGTCGAGCCCGATCCTGATAGCTTTAGCGAGGATACGGCGTCGTCGATGGGCACGAAAATATATTCACATACGTATATATTTTGCGATTGACAAAAGCTATTTAATTGCCTTTCGGTTTTTGTCGCCGTTGAATTTTAAAAACAAAAATAAAATGTAAATACAAAAAATGTGAGGAAAGAAAAATGAAAAAACTTATTTGCTTTGACCTTGACGGAACCCTTACCCAGCACCGCTCAAAATTGGGCGAGGAAAATAGAGCGCTCCTTGATGAGCTTCAAAAAAAGTACAAGGTAATAATGGTTGGTGCGGGAAACGCACCGAGAATTTACGAACAGATGAACCAGTATCCCATCGACATCATTGCTAACTACGGTATGCAGGAAAGCAAGATGATAGACGGCAAGTTCACCATAGTACGCGAGGATACTACATATCCCGACAGGGAATATTTCTTGGAGAAGGTGGCATATCTTCGTGAAAAATACGGATATACCGAGTACAAGGGAGAGAGCATAGAGTTCCACGCTTCGGGAATGGTCACCTTCCCGCTTATAGGAACTAAGGCTGAGATCGCAGACAAGCTCGCGTTTGACCCCACAAGAGAAAAGAGAAAGGTCCTTTATCCTGAGGTCCTCGAGCTCTTTAAGGATTACACAGTATTTATCGGAGGAACTTCTTCCTTTGACTTCTCGGGAAAGCAGTACAACAAATACGATGCTATTATGAAGTATGCATCTGAAAACGGCTATGAGAAGGATGAGATCCTTTACGTGGGTGACGATTTTGGCGATGGCGGCGGAGATAGCCACGTTCGTCTTGGCGGCATGGATTACGTGGAGGTAAAGGATTATACCAAGCTCCGTGAGGATCTTAAAGATATTCTTTGATAGGGCAGAGCTATGACTAACAGTGTTGAAGTGTCTGTAAGACACGAGAAAGCGAATAGACGCGCCGTATGGGCGCTGATCTGGATTTGCTGGCTTGCGTATTCTTGCTCATACCTTGGTAAGGTCAATTATTCTGCGAATATAACGCAGATAGAGGGATTTTACAACGTATCTCACGCGGACGCGGGATGGGCAACCACGTTACTATTTATTTCCTACGGTGTAGGACAGTTCGTCAATGGATTTCTTTGCAAAAAATACAATATTCGCTGGATGATATTTCTGAGCCTTTTGTCTTCGGGTATTATCAATCTATTGGTTGCAATAACTACAAGCTTTGCCGTTGTACAGTGGCTTTGGTTCTTTAATGGGGTGGCACTGTCGGTGCTTTGGGCAACTGTAATACGCCTGCTCTCAGAAAACCTCTCAAGGCGTGATATGGCTAAGGCAAGTGTTGTTATGGGAACCACCGTGGCATCGGGAACTCTACTCATATACGGGTTTTCCGCGCTTTTCGTTGCGCTTGATGTCTTTAAGATGGCTTTCGTGCTTGCGGGTATAGTTATGCCTACTGTGGCTTTCGTATGGCTTTTTGCGTTGCCTAAGATCGTTAAAAAGGCAAAGGCGGCATCAGAGGAATACGAGGAGCAGGACAGAGCTGTCGCTCAGGCTTCGCAAGCCCGCACCAAGGATATAAGTAAGTCCGCATTGAAGCTTATGATAGTTGTTTTGGCTGTGGTGGCTATAGCCATCAACCTTATAAACGACGGACTCAAGAGCTGGATGCCTGCTATACTTGAGGAGGGCTACGGTCTTGATTCCTCTGTTTCTATAATACTGACGCTGGTATTGCCGCTGATGGCAATATTCAGCAACATGTTTGCTGTGAATGTACATAAGCTCATCCCTGATTTCGTTTTGCAGTGTGCTGCCGCATTCGGTATTTCGGGATTGATGCTTGCCGCGGTAATAGGAGCTTTCTCTCTTAATCAGTTTATTATTACTATAATCGGCTGTGCGGCAACATGCTTCCTCGTCGCGTCCTGTAACAGCCTTATAACCAGCATTTTCCCTCTGTTCATGAAGGATAAGGTTAATTCGGGTAAGATAGCGGGTGTTCTGAACGGCTTTTGCTACGTTGGAAGCAGTATAAGCACGGTAGGTCTTGGAGCCTTGGCGGATAATAGCGGTTGGACCGCTGTATTCTGGCTCCTGTTCGGAATTTGCTCCTTTATCGTGCTTATAGCGATTGTTTACCTGATGGTTAAAAAATTCTTAGTCAGAGAAAGATAAGAGGTTTAGTATGAAAAGACAATGGACGGTAGCGGAAGCAAATGCCTGGTATGAAAAGCAGGGTTGGCTTCGCGGATGTAATTTTATAGGCAGTGACTGCACTAACCGACTTGATATGTTCCAAAGCTATAAGGCAGAGGAAAAGCTCGCTACCGCTGAACGCGAGCTTGCGCTTTGTCAGCGTATAGGCTTTAATACAGTTAGGATCTGGGCAAATTTTGACGTTTACTACGCTGAGCCAGAGTCCTATATGGAGATATTCGACCGCTACATAGACCTTTGCGGAAAATACGGTCAGAAGGTAATGGTCGTTCTTGCCCACGAGGAGGACCTGCCCCGCGGAGAGAAATTCCTGCCTAAGGCTATGGGTGAGCAAAAGTACGCTCTTGGAGAGCATCAGGGAAGAATACCCATGAGCGAGGAGGAGCTTGCTAAGAAGCCTTATCACTATATGGAATACACAGAGCTTCACGATCTGTATCTTGATATGGTAAGAAAAACCGTTCGCAAATACGCAAAGGACGAGAGAATAATCTGTTGGAATATTATGAACGAGCCGGGAATAACCATCGGCGCGCGTACTATTCCGATACTTGACGAGCTGTTTGAGCTTGTCAGGGCGGAGGACCCCATTCAGCCTCTTACCGCGGATATCTGGCGCGGTGTAAATCACGGTGGAATAGTGACCGAGGAGGAAAAGCATGCGCTTGAGCTGTCTGACGTTATAAGCTTCCACAGCTATCAGTCCTACGAGAAGCTTGTCGCGGAGATACGCTTCCATCAAAAGACAGGGCGTCCTCTTATGCTTACCGAGTGGCTCCACCGCATAAATCACAACAATATCCAGGAGGTATATCCTCTACTTTATATCACCAATGTAGCTAATTACTGCTGGGGATTCGTGGTCGGCAAGACACAGACTCATGAGCCTTGGCCCTGCATGTGGGAGGACTGGGATAAGGGACTGCACGACAAGTACGATTTTACAAAGTGGCAGCATGACCTTTTCCGCCCAAATCTTCGTCCTTATGACCCCAAGGAGATACTGCTTATCGAAAAATTCAATAAGATGGCAGCGGAAGAAGGAAGATAATATATGAAAAAGCTAACATTGAGTTTTTTACTTGTAATTGCGTTGCTTCTTTGTGCCTGTAATTCTACCGAGGATCCTACAAGCACGACGGGGACCTCAAGTGAGAGCACTACCCCCATAAATACGGGCACACAGGCAACTGTGTCGAAGCCCGACGCTTCTAAGCCCGAAGCCCCTAAGCCCGAAGCCCCTAAGCCCGAATCCCCTAAGCCTGAGGATCCTGTCATTAAGACCGTGCTTTATGAAACCGAGTACAAGCTTGGAAGCATAAGCGGCGCGGCAGGTGAGGATATGTCAAACGGTGCGCGCTTTGCGGCATACGAGTATATTCCGCTTTCGGATATTGAGGCTATAGCGGTCGGCAACGGATACTGCCTGACCTGGTTTGCCTATAATGAGGATAAGGTCTACCTTGGAAACGGATCAAATACATATCCCACGCTGCCGTCGGGCGGTGTATGGCTTGCAGACGGTAAGGACGTGAGAGCTGATGAGATATACAAATGGAACAGCAGCGCGGTATATGTCAGATTCGCAATAAAGAGGATTGACGGCTCTGCTATAGATCTTGAGGAGGACGTTGAGTTGAGTGGTGTAAAGATATATGTCAGCGGATATGAAAATGAGGATATATACAACGATGCAAGCATCGAAAAAATAGCGAC
>JAZSJE010000192.1:0-2630 GCA_045534135.1 Eubacteriales bacterium | reverse complement strand
TCCTCGTCCTCGACCCATCTCTGAAGGAGCTGGATAGTGCGCGCTCCCTTGGGAAGCATGATAGGAAGTCCCTGACCGATGCTGTCAACGGTCGTGAAATACTCGAGCTCTCTGCCTATCTTGTTGTGATCTCTCTTTTTAGCCTCCTCAATTGCGTCAAGGTGAGCCTTCAGCTCGTCCTTTGAGGGAAAAGCAGTTCCGTAAACACGCTGAAGCATCTTGTTGCTCTGGTCGCCCTTCCAATAAGCACCCGTGCACTGAGTAAGCTTAAGCGCCTTTATTGCGGCGGTCGAGAAAAGGTGTGGGCCTGCGCAAAGATCAACAAACTCACCCTGACGGTAAAAGCTTATTACCGCGTCGTCGGGAAGCTCCTCTATAAGCTGGACCTTGTAGGGCTCGTCCTTTTCCTTCATGAGCGCGATAGCCTCGTCGCGAGGAAGCTCAAAGCGCTCGAGCTTGATATTTTCTCTGACGATCTTCTTCATCTCATCCTCAAGAGCCTTGAGAATATCGGGTGTAAAGGGGATCTCGCTGTCAAAGTCATAGTAAAATCCGCCATCGATAGCAGGACCTATGGTCAGCTTTGTCGCGGGATAAAGACGCTTTACTGCCTGAGCGAGAACGTGTGCCGCGGTATGGCGGAACACCTTTTTTCCCTCCTCGTCAGCAAAGGTGCAAAGACGGATATCCGCATCCTCGGTAAGAGTATAGGTCATCTCACGGACAGTGCCGTTCACAACAGCGGCAATAGTCGCTCTGCTCGCGAGCTCAAGCTCGCTCGCGGCCTCAAAGACTGTCAAAGGCGCATCCTTTTCAAGTATCTTGTCACCAAAATTAAGTTTCATTTTATTTTCCTCCTATATATGTTACGTTCTTTTCCCGGAAGAAAAGAACCAAAAGAATTTCAACTTTAAGTTTTATCTTGCCCACATATGTTCGCTGACGTAAATTACGCACAGCACAAAAAAGAGTAAGCTTGCGGATTTTAGGGCGGAGAGCTGAGAAAACCGTCATATCAAAAAACGCCTCGGACAGCACTCGCTGCCCGAGGCGCATATGCGCGGTTCCACTCGGATTTATATCTTTCTTAAAGATATTCAATTTACCGCGAAAAGCGGTATTTCCTCAAAGCGTGCCGCAGAAGCGTTCCAGCATTTTGTGCCTTGGCACTAAAATCGCTTCCTCTCTGTCGCGGTGTTTTTTGGGAAACTTGTTTTTTCGCAGATCTTATCTCTTATTTAACGTACTGACGCCAATCGTAATCGCCACGCTCGAGCGCGGTAATTACAGCCTCTGCCGTTGCTATATTGGTAGCTACGGGAATGTTGTTAAGGTCGCACATGCGGAGCAGCTCGTTCTCAACGGCAAGTCGGGGAGAGCCAGGACGTGTGTCGCGGAAATAGAGCAATACGTCTATCTCGTTGTAGGAAACTCTTGAGGCTATCTGCTGCTCTCCGCCCTGATCGCCTCCCATAAGCTTATCTATATCAAGTCCTGTAGCTTCGGAAATATATTTAGCAGTATTTGCGGTAGCACATATTCGATGCTTACTCAACGTACCGCAATAGGCAATACAAAACTGAGCCATAAGCTCTTTTTTTAGGTCGTGGGCAATTATCGCAATCTCCATATATCTCCTCCGTTATTCATAATTATTAAGTTTAGAGCAAACTAACAGTATAATTATACCACATTATAAGCTTTTTTGTCAATATATCACAGAAAATTTTAAAAAATCATTTTTTATTTTAAAAGCACTTGTAAAATTATGCAAAATCATTTATAATAATGTAGAGTGAAAAATGTTTTTTTACATGGAGGAACAAAAAATGATAAACGATATGATCAATCTCGTCAGAGCGACAGACCCCGAGATAGCAGATGCCATAAGCGCGGAGTTTGAGCGTCAGTCCGACGGACTCGAGCTTATAGCCTCCGAAAACGTAGTAACCGAGGCGGTTATGTGCGCTATGGGCTCTGTTCTCACAAATAAATACGCAGAGGGATACCCGGGTAAAAGATACTACGGCGGATGCCAGTGCGTTGATATTGCGGAAAGCATCGCTATCGAAAGAGCATGCAAGCTCTTTGGCGCAAAGTACGCAAACGTTCAGCCCCACAGCGGAGCTCAGGCTAACACCGCGGTCTATTTCGCGCTCCTTCAGCCGGGTGACACCGTAATGGGAATGAGCCTTGCTCACGGCGGACACCTCACCCACGGAAGCCCTGTAAATATTTCGGGTATGTACTACAATTTTGTTCCCTATGAGCTCAATGCGAAAACTCAGAGGATCGACATGGATGAGTTCGAGCGTCTTGCAAAAACACATAAGCCAAAGCTCATCGTTGCGGGAGCATCCGCTTACCCCAGAGTTATCGAATTTGAGAAGATGGCAGAGATCGCTCACAGCGTAGGCGCTTACTTTATGGTAGATATGGCTCACATCGCGGGTCTGGTTGCGGCAGGCGAGCACCCCTCCCCTGTTCCCTACGCAGACGTAGTTACCACCACAACGCATAAAACTCTCCGCGGACCTCGCGGCGGTATGATACTCACTAACGACGAGGAGCTCGCCAAGAAATTCAACAAGGCTATATTCCCCGGAATCCAGGGCGGTCCTCTTATGCAC
>JAZSJE010000201.1:0-3688 GCA_045534135.1 Eubacteriales bacterium | reverse complement strand
AGGACAGATCCATCGGCCTGTTATCCGATCTCCGCCCTTGTTCAATCTGGAATATATGTTACGCAAACCGAGATGTTATCCGGTCCGCCAAGTAAATTTGCTCCTTCGATTATTCCGTTACACGTATCATAGCAATTTCCGGCTGAGACTACGATATTTTGGATTTGTTCCGGTGAGAGCACCTTATGTGCTCCGTCTGTCAGAAGAAGAATGATATCTCCCTTTTTAATCTTACCTTCTCGGATATCCACCCTCGGATTATCGTAACCGAGTGCCGAGGTCAGAATATCTCTGTCGGGATGAATAAAGATCTGTTCCTTGGTTATCTTTCCTTCATCACACAGTCGCTGGGCCTCTGTATGATCTTTGGTAAGGGGGTGCATTTTTCCTTCCCGCAGGAGATAACCTCTGCTGTCGCCCACATGGGCTGATATCAGTTTATTATCATCAAACACAGCCGTCAGATCAAATGACGAAAAGCTTGATGCGTACAGATCCTTGTTCGCTCTTTTGAATGCAAGCAAAACTCTGTTTGCACAGTGGATTGCTCCGCTTATCATTCGTTTTATTTCACCGAGCTGCATTCCGGGCTCGGAATAGGTATCAATAAATCGGTGTACCTCATTTACCACGAAGGCTCCGGGGTTAAGAATATCATCCCTTCCGTTGCCATCGGCGAGCGCCTGATAATACACTCCATTACTCTCCCAGGCATGAGCAAAATCCTCATTGATCTTCTCGCTTGATTCTGCTTTCTTGCCGGGGTGAGTTGCAAAAGCGTTTGAAATAACTATGACATATCACCTCGTATATTTTTATATCTGCTCCTTCTCTTATCCTGTTCCTTTTGATAGTATTCCAGCTTAGGCGTGAGATTCGGATAGACTTGATACATCATATCCGAGAGAGAAAGATACGCCGAGCTCAGAACGATCTTAAGTTTATATTTTGCAAGTGTCTTTATTCCGTTTGAATGACTGAATTCTCTTGCAATCTTATCAGCGGAATAATGCAGTATCTTCTTACAAAGATGCTTTACACACACTTCAGCTCTCCTTTTTCCGTCTTTGGCATCCGTAAAATATCCTCTTGGAAAGCTTCTTCTTTTTCCCGAAAGGACCTCGCTGTATACTTTCAGTATAAGCGCTGTCTTTCCCTTCCTTCGTTCCGGGAACAGTTCCCACAGTACGTGGTCATATTCGTTAGGCAGTAGTTCGGATGGCTTTTCTATTCTTTTGATTACCGAGCTTAGTTTATATTTCTTGATAAATTCCCAGTTGAGAATTTGCTTTGCCGACTCAAAATCTCTGATACCGAGTTTTTCAAAAAACAAATAGCGCAGTATTTCCCTTGACCGCTCCGACGACGTTGCCGTTCCGATATATTTTTGTGGCCAGCGTTCTCCATTAAGCACCCTTTCGTATACTATTACCGATTCAGGCTGCATTGCCGCTCCTTCCCTGTATCGGAATCACGGCCACAACAAAGCTATATACAATTATGATTCAGATACAATTATTCTTTGCCCTTGATAAAGAAATAAGCAAAGGCAAGCATTGCTGCTCCGGCGACGTAAAATCCGGTAGGTTGTCTCAGGTAAATCGCAGCGAAAATACCTATAAGAATGGTTATGATCAAAACACAATATATAACTTTTTGCACTATTTACACCTCTTTTATTGTTGTTTTGTCTTTTCATTATATATTATAGTGTATTTTGTGCGTAAAGTCAAGAGGGTGCGATAAATATTAACGGAAAATTCCGAAATTGCTCTTACGTCTCTGCATGTCAAGACCTTCTACTGTAAATCCTGCATTAGCGGCACTCCCGCCTTTGCTGGAATCAGGTCTTATCAGTTTTCTCGACAAAACCTTGAACGCGGCAGCATACTCCGTTGCCTGACCGCTCGGTTTACGTCTGTTAAAGAAAACCGAAACACCCTCATTGTTGATCTCAACGATCTCGGGATAATACGGGATCTCTCCTACAAGCGGAAGATTTAATGCTTTGGCGAGTTCTCCCGGCGATACACTTGCTTTCTCATGCATTTTATTTACAAGGAGTCCAAGCTTGCCGAAATTAAAGCCCTCCATCTGCGTATAGATATCACCGATCATGCCGTCTACGCGCTTTGCGGAAAGCATATCACAGTTGCACACCGTGTAGATCTCATCTGCTCTTGCAAGCGCCATTAATGTGTAATCAAGAATATTCGGACCCGTATCGATAAGAATGATATCAAAGTCGCACAACCTTAGGTTTTCAACGATTGCTTCAACGTGATGGCTATCAATCTTAAAGCTATCGGTTTTTCTCACGGGAGCACAAAGAACATATACGCCCGACTCATGCTGTTGGAGATACCTGTCCTTAATGGCGTTTTCCGTAAAGCGAATCTCCCCAGGCGCCTCTCCGGTTCTCGATGCTTCGTAATCAATGTCCTCACACCATGTCATAATTCCCTGTCCATTCTCAATATTCATAAGAACGGCAATATCAGACGCTTCAAAGTCAAAATCACACAAACATACCTTTGGACGGTAAGTCGACGTGTCCTTTTTGATCTGCAAACAACTGGTACTGATAGCAAGCTCACGGGCGATCGTGCTTTTACCTACACCGCCTTTTTGCGAGTGAATAGCAACGACCTTTTGCGGAATCACTCGACTATCTGCCTGCTTATATCTGTTCAGCTGTATTGTTTTGAGACGTTCCTGAAAGCTTGGCGAGTTGTCGGTTGCGGGCTTGCTTTGCTGACGCTTGTTGAGAGCCCCTTTGCTGAAGGGGTTATCCGAATCGACTCTGCTTTCAGCAATACGTTCAAGATCGCTCTCGTCATACGTTGGCGCATCCCCCATTCTCTTAATGGTCTCTTCTATAAGATTACAGGAGTATGGGTACGTGATAACAACGGCATGCTTGGCGATTTTTTCTTTCGTAACGTCATCGTTTGATTTTAGGGCAACGATTTTTCTTGCGGGATGATTCAAAAACGCCTTTAATGCTTCCACGCAGCTCGCATCCACAAGATTGTCGGATATTACGATTATATCAATATCCTTACGTGCGCCGACATCCTTTATGGCTTGCTGCAAAAGACCGGTACCACCGCGAAAGCAGACCGTATCATTTACCACGAAAAAACTTTCAATATCAGAAAGCAGATTCGCGTTTTTATCGAGAAAATAAATTCCCTTAGTCAATATTAAACCTCCTTCTTACTGCAAGCCCCTACGCCCGAAAGCATCGGGGCTCACATTGATCTTATAAAAGTGAAATTGCGCTTCTCTGAAGCATTCTGGTTTCGAGTTCGTAATTATTCGGCGGCTCAACGTTCAAGGGTTCAACCTTTACAAGAACAGGTTCAGATTCCTTGAAATCGAAGTTTCTTGAGCTTCGACATACAAACCAACCGATTGGTGAACGAGGGAACCATTTGAGGATATCACGGTCATCGTAACGTTCCTCACGACCGATCTTACGGATAATGGTCATAACGTCATCAGGGCGTGATATCTTACCCGCAAAGATAAGACCGGAGTTTGCGATAACAGAAGAAGGCATATCCGCAACCTTCTGTGTGATGGAGAATATAAAGAGTCCAAGTCCTGCAGACTGGTCAAGGATCTTCTCAAATTCGGACTGACCGCCAGACGAAGACATAGAGCTGTTGCCTGTTCCTGCTGT
>JAZSJE010000082.1:0-3071 GCA_045534135.1 Eubacteriales bacterium | reverse complement strand
TGATATAGTCATCGAACACGAAATGTACACAAGAGACGACCGCGACGGAGATATTCTTCGTTCCAAGGAATATCTTGAAAGTATTATTGCAAAGATTTTTGATTAATACGAAAGGATCTTAGAAAATGAAATCTTGTATTTCCTTATACAGCTATTGGCCACTTGTAATGAAAAAAAAGATGACCCACTATCAGGTCATCGACACAATAAAATCTCTGGGCATTGACGCGGTGGAGCTTCAAATATTCGATCCCGCAGTACCAAAAGGTATGACCATGGGCGAATACGCAAAAGCACTCTGCAATTACGCTCGCGAAATAGGTCTCGAAGTGCCGATCTTCACCGTGGATTCAAAGATCTACTGTCCCGATCCCGAGCAGGAGCTTGCACACCTTTGCTCCCTCGTGGACGTCGCGGCAGAGCTTGGCATTCCTCTGATGAGATTTGATATAGCCTATAAATTTCTTGGCAATGAATCCACAAAGTCACCCAAAAAGATCATCGATACCATCGTGCCCTATATTCGCCGCCTTGCCGACTACGCGGAAGAGCGCGGAGTTAAGGTCTGCTCGGAAAATCACGGCAGAATAATGCAGGACAGCTACCGTGTAGAGGAGCTTTTATATCAAGTCGACCACAAGAACTACGGTCTGCTCTGCGACATCGGTAACTTTGGCGGCGCCGACGAGGATTGTGCTCAGGCGGTCTCAAGGCTACTGCCCCACATCTGCTTCGTTCATGCCAAGGATTCCTTTACCAGAAGCGGAATGATGTACGACCCCGGCAGGGGCTTTAACCGAACCCGTGGCGGCAACTTCCGCCGCTCCACCATCTTCGGTCACGGCGACGTCCCCACATATCAGATCCTTACCGCGATCAAAAAATCTGGCTATGACGGATACGTATCCATCGAATTCGAGGGCATTGAAGAAACTAAAATGGCTGTGGAAATAGGCGCAGAAAACCTAAAAAGAATGCTATCCGATATTGAAAAATAAGAGTTTTATTGCAATAAACTGCCGCCGAGATGCATGTCTCGGCGGCTTATTTTAATTTCTGATTGCTTTTTCTCTTTTATTACTATTTACTCTGTTACTAAGAGGAAGCGTTTTGGTTACATCAAGTATGGTAATAGTTTATAATATTCTGGTGTTTTCAATGGGTGGAATTGCAAACGAAGCAATCGCAATCGTGTCTTCCGTTGTAGGGATTATTCGCTTCAAAAATACAAATCAAAGGAAATCCATTGCCCATAAAAACATAGAAGGGTGAACAACCGTTGTAAAAAACTGTGATAACTGTTTTGTCAGAATAGGCGGACTGTTCACTCGCAACCTTTCCGCAAACAATTTCCAAAGACCATTCGCAAGAACGGGCTTTTTTGATATAATAAAGATATCCGAAAACTTCCACTTTCCAAACTTCCATTTTAGCTTCCATTTCACCTTCCATTTCCTCTTCCCAATTCTCCCAGCTTCCACAAAAGTTCCACGTTTTAGTGGAAAGAAAGGCTATTTTGCATCTTATAAAGCCAAAAAAGAAGCGCAGACCGAAGTCTGCTCCTCATGGCTTTAAGCCTTATGCTTATTAGGTTTTTTATATCAGCCGAAGTATCTCGCAAGAAGTCCCTCAAATGCCTTGCCGTGTCTTGCTTCGTCGCGTAAGTTTCTCGTGTGCTTTGAGGGAAAAAGCTTTGCGGTGTAATATGTTTGGAAGTTTTTGGGCTTCCATAAAAGGACTATAAAAAGTGGGAATCACCAGTAAAACACCAGTTATAAAAGGAGGAAAGCTATGGCAAAAGCATCATCAACAGGCGTGTTCCAGCTATCAAACGGCATGTGGGGCTTCAGGTATGCCTTTATGCTCGACGGTAAACAGAAGGACATCAAAAGGACAAAGGACGAACTTGGCAACCCATTCAAAACAGAGAGAGCGGCTATTAAAGCAAGACAGGCAGCTATTATTCAAGTACAAACAGACTTGCTTCAGCCTCCCAAGCCTGTAAAGAAAAGAATAACCGTAGCAGAAGTATATGCCGAATACTGTGAGACAGGACGTTGCGGCAAAGCTTACGGTACTACCAGAAAACAGGACAGCTTGTGGAGAAATCATATATCGAAGAAGTTTGGTAAAAGGTATGTGGATGATATAAGCGTTTCAGAGGTAGTCGATTATCTTAGTATGCTTTACTATAAAGAAAACAGAGCCTATTCTTACGTCGAATCTTTTCTCAAGATGTTCTACCTTATCTTTGGACAAGCTTATTCCAGAAACTACTTGGACATTGATAAGTATAACACTCTCTGCGTGAACAAGAATACGAAAATTCATATGCCTAAGAGAAAGATCGATGAGGATGACGAGATCGTTGCATTCAGTATAGAAGAAACAGACGCTTTAGATGAATACTTCAAAGGTACCAATGCTAAAACAGCTTATCTATTAGGTCGTTATTGCGGTTTACGTATCAATGAGTGTTATGGACTCAAGTGGAGTAATATAGATTTCGATAATGATTGCATTCATATAGAGCAACAGATGCAGGATCAAGAAGGACTTATTACGCTCGCCCCACTCAAGACAAGAAACGCAAAGCGCACTTTGTATATGAATTCAAAGCTAAAAAATCATCTGCTCTCAGTCAAGTCTGAAATAGACACTGCAAATATTAATATACCTAATGTTCGTACCCAAAATCAGACTATTATTACTGACACAAATGGAAAGCCTATCTCTTCCCTCTTGCTCGTCAATTCCTTGCCTAACGGTAAAATTCAAACCGTTAATTCTATGAAATATCACTCTCGCAAAATCAAGGAAACCTTGAACATTGAATTCAAATATCATTATCTCAGGCACACATACGGCACTCGACTCGCTGAACAAAACATGCCCTCTCACCTGCTCTGTAATCAAATGGGGCATGCCAGTAGTAAGGTTACCGAAAAGTATTATATAGCGTTGTCAGAACGCGGGACGGAGATTATTAAGGATAAGATTGAGGGGATATAAAAGCTTTGCCTTATTGCAAAATTTATCTATACATAATGATGGCGAGTTTATGCAACTCG
>JAZSJE010000138.1:0-3100 GCA_045534135.1 Eubacteriales bacterium | reverse complement strand
CTTAAGCTCATATTTCTGGTGGCTTATCTCGATGTTATCAAACTTGATAACGTCCTCGTCGATCTGCACCGTGTGAGCCTGGTAACGGCGAAGAACAGCCTTTACCCTGGCAGAAAGCTCCTTCATATCAAAGGGCTTAACAAGGAAATCGTCAGCTCCGAGCTCAAGACCGAGGACCTTGTCGAAAACCTCACCCTTAGCCGTTATCATTATGATAGGCTTAGAGGATATCTCTCTTATCTCACGGCAGACCTGCCAGCCGTCCTTTTTTGGAAGCATGATATCGAGAAGAACGATATCGGGATCGTATATCTTAAAGAAATTTATGCCTTCCGCTCCGTCGGCCGCTATTTTTACGGCATATCCCTCGTTTTCAAAATAAAGCTTTAAAAGCTCACATATATTAGCGTCATCATCAACAATAAGTATCTTCGTATCAAGCATTTTTACTCCTCCCGTACGAAATTCAATTTAACACAGCCTATTATATCATACTTTTTGAAAAATTGCAAACATTTTTTGAATTTTTTTAGAATTACGGACATTTTTTAGAAAATCATACCACTTTGGTCACAATTTTATCACAATTTGTAAAAAAACAGGCAAAAACCTTCACTTCTTGCCATATTTATATTTGTTATACTCAAGGCTCAGCACAAAATATGCTTTACAAACCTACCTCAAAACAAAAATATAATATAAGAGCTATTGAAAAAAATGCTTTTGTGTGTTATAATGTAATGTGTTGCTTTGATTTTATCACAAGCCTTATATTATTCTAAATATTTTAAATAAAGGAAATCAAAAAAATGAAACTTGGTATCGTAGGACTTCCAAACGTAGGAAAAAGTACTCTTTTTAATGCGCTTACAAACGCAGGAGCCGAGTCGGCTAACTACCCCTTCTGCACTATAGAGCCCAACGTGGGCGTGGTTGCTGTGCCCGACAGCAGACTTGACTATCTCGCTAAGATGCACAATCCCGAAAAGTATACCCCCGCAGTTATCGAATTCGTTGACATCGCGGGACTTGTAAAGGGTGCGTCAAAGGGTGAGGGACTTGGCAACAAATTCCTTTCTCACATACGCGAGGTCGATGCCATTCTTCACGTTATCCGTTGCTTTGAGGACGAAAATATCATTCACGTTGACGGAAGCATAAACTCGCTCCGTGACCTTGAGACCATAAATCTTGAGCTTATCTTCTCGGACATAGAAATGGTTGAGCGCCGCATTGACCGAACAAAAAAGGCTATGAAGGGCGACAAGACTCTTGCTGCCGAGCTTGAGGTATTCGAGCGACTTCACGCAGCTCTTTCTGAGGGTAAGTGCGCGCGCGAGGTAGAGCTTGACGATAGCGAAAAGGCATATCTTTTCGACACTCCCCTACTCACCATGAAGCCTGTTATATACGTCGCAAATCTCAGTGAGGACGAGGCGGGCGCGGAGCCCGTGGGCAACAAAAATTACGATGCTCTTAAGGAGCAGGCAGAGCGCGAGCATTCGCAGATAATTCCCATCTGCGCTCAGCTTGAGGCAGAGATCGCCGAGCTCGAGGGTGAGGAAAAGGCTATGTTCCTTGAGGAGATGGGAATTGCAGAGAGCGGTCTTGACCGTCTTATCAAGGCAAGCTATGCGCTTCTCGGTCTTATAAGCTATCTCACCGCCGGTCCTCAGGAGGTAAGAGCCTGGACCATCGTCAAGGGAACTAAGGCTCCCGGTGCGGCAGGTAAGATACACAGCGACTTCGAGCGCGGCTTTATACGTGCCGAAATAGTTTCCTTCGAGGATCTCCAGAAATACGGCTCCATGAATGCCGTAAAGGAAGCAGGACTTTACCGCAGCGAGGGCAAGGACTACGTCATGAAGGACGGCGATATAGTTCTGTTCCGCTTTAACGTCTAATTTGGAGTTGTATCTATGAGAATGCGAAAGAAAAAGCACGGTGCAGAGCGAATAGAAGCCTGTGCCGAGCTCAGAATTGCCGAGGTCGATCAGATGAAAAGCGGATTTGGCGACATTTTCCCCTCATCCGCGCCCGTACATATGGAGATAGGCTGCGGAAAAGGTAATTTTGCCTGCGGCATGGCGGCAAAATATCCCGATGTAAATTTTGTAGCGGTCGAGCGTGTCGCTGACGTATGCTGCATCGCGCTTGAAAAAGCAAAAGCGGCATCCGCTGAGCGTGCGAGCGACAATCTGCGTTTTCTTATTGGTGACGCAAAAACGCTTGCTGAGAACGTAAAGCCCCATTCGCTTGATTGCATATATCTCAATTTCAGCGACCCGTGGCCCAAGAAGGGGCACGCAAAGCGCAGACTTACCCACAGAGGATTTCTCGAGATCTACAGAGGACTTCTCAAGCAGGACGGAATACTGAAGCTCAAGACAGATAACGTGGGACTTTTCGATTTCAGCCTTGAGGAATTTGAGGCCCTGGGTATGGAAATTCTCTGGCAGACCCGCGACCTTCACAGAAGCGAGAAGGCAGATGATAACGTAATGACCGAATATGAAAAAAATTTCTCAGAAAAAGGCTTCAATATCTGCTCGGCATGGGTAAGATTCAAGTAATATCTAAGTAAAGGCGGTGTTTTCATGGAGCCTTCGGGCGTTCTTTGCGTCAAGAAAGACGAGGGTATGACCTCGCATGACGTCGTAAACAGAATACGCAGGCTCTACAACACGAAAAAGGTGGGCCATACGGGCACTTTGGACCCTCTCGCAACGGGTGTTCTCACTGTGCTTGTGGGCAGAGCCGCAAAGGCTGCCGAATATCTGGTAGCAGACAGCAAGGAATATATCGCTACTCTGCGTCTTGGGCTTACCTCAGACACAGAGGATATTACGGGAAATCTGCTTTCCTCTTGCGAAAATATCCCACCTCTTGACGAGGTAAAAGCAGCCGTTGATTGCTTTGTTGGCGATATCATGCAGATCCCACCTATGTACAGCGCTCTTAAGGTCGACGGTCAGAAGCTTTGCGATCTGGCGCGTAGGGGTGTCAGCGTTGAGCGAAAGCCACGACCCGTGACCGTGTTTTCTATTGAAGTCACGCCCACCGACAGCCCTGCCGATTATATATTAAAGGTAAGCTGCTC
>JAZSJE010000038.1:0-7680 GCA_045534135.1 Eubacteriales bacterium | reverse complement strand
AAAAAATAGTAAAATTCCAATATAGTGTTCAACAAGGAGTTAAAAATGTACGACAGAAAGATTTTGACCTTGAAGGCGATAAAGGTTCTGATTTCAGAGAACAATGCGTCGATCTCGCGCATCTCGACTATGACTGACGTGGGCAGAGATACGCTTTCACGCGAGCTTGACACACTTTTGGATATGGGGATACTTTGCCGTAAAAGCGGAAGATATTCTATAGAAAGCAGCCTTTGTGTCCTTATACTTAAGGTGAGCGAGCAGGAAGCTGAGCTGATTGCGTGGAACGCAGCGCAAGGCATTTTTGAAAGGTGTAAAATTCCATTTTCTTACGCAACCGCGATAGAATCTAACGTTGCGTTATCATGCGCCACGCTTAACACCTACCGAAGGGCTCTTTTGGAGCAAGGAAAGTTGGCGGTGTGCTGCCTAATGTATAATAATGCCGTGACACAGAGCTACTCGCTTTTTGATATTTTTTGCGTCGCGGACAGCGAGGAGGAGATCCTGGCGCGAGCGCTTGCAAGTACAGAGCGGGGAGATTGTCTTTTCATATCCGATAGGTGCTTTATGTGCGCTGACGGGAAAAGCGTGACACGCTCAATGCCTGCTCCAAAGGATATTTGCGCGTACCTTGAAAAGCTTTTTGAATGCGTCATGCCTCGCAGAGTTGTGGTCGAGGGAGCTGTGAGCAATGAAATGAGCTTGCTGTGTCACAGGCACGGAGCGGTGTGTGAATTTATTGAAAAGAAGGACGGGCCTATGCTCTGCGAAAGAGAAATGATAGCCGAGGGAATAACCGAATTTGCGCTTGGAAAAAAGAAAAAATAAAAAAAGCAGGTCGCTGACCTGCTTTTTTATCTTGAAAATCAAAGCGCGAAAAAGAGAACTGATATTGAGTGAAGGATGCTGCCAAGGATCACAAAGATGTGAAATATGGAATGAAAATACTTTTTCTTTTTTCCAACCGCGTAAAAAACAGTTCCCAAGGTATATACGATGCCTCCTCCGAGAAGAAGGAAAAAGCCTAAGCTTCCGAGAGCACGGTACATATCGATTATGCTGAAAATTATCGACCAGCCTATGCCGATATAGCAAAGCATGCTGAAGGTCTTGTAGTTCTTTATATCTATTGCGTTCAAGGTAACAGCCAGAGCGGTAAGACCCCAGACGATACCGAAGGTAATAAATGCCGCAAGCGGATTTACCCGTGTCAGCGCGCACAGGAGCATTGGTGTATAGGTCCCGGCTATGAGAAAGTAAATCGTGCAGTGGTCGAGCACCTGAAAGACCCTTTTTGCCATTCCGTCGTGCAGACCGTGATATATGCTTGATACGGTATACAGTGCTATCATCGAGGTCCCGAACAGTATGCTTGAGAGCAGTGAAGCAAGGCTACCCTTGAAGCAGGAGATCAGTATTCCAAACACGAGAGTAACGATCCCTATTCCACCGCCCACTATGTGAGTTACCATGTTGAATATTTCTTCGCCCTTCGTATAAGGCGGAAGTATTCTGTTTATTAGCTTTGTTCTTGACATACGATTGCCTCCTTTTCATGTTTTAAAAATTGCCCACATCGGTTATTATACCACACTTTTGCGGAAATGGTAAAAAATTTTTAAAAAACTAAAAAAACACCTGAGCATTGTGAAAAATATAGCAAAAGATATTGACTTTACATGAATACGGTGGTATAATGTAGGTTATAAAATTATACTTTGGAAGGTGAAAAACATGTTTGATGTCGTAGTTATAGGCGCAGGCGTAGTTGGCGGAATGATTGCGCGTGAGCTTGCAAAATACGAGCTGAAGATTTGCATAGTCGAAAAAGAAAACGACGTTGCAATGGGCGCTACAAAGGCAAACAGCGCGATAGTTCACGCGGGATTTGACGCTAAGGAAGGCTCAATGAAGGCTAAGATGAACGTTCGCGGTTCTGTTCTTATGGAAAACGTAGCGCACGAGCTTGGTGTTAAGTACAGAAGAAACGGATCCCTTGTAGTTGCTTTTGCTAATGAAAGAGCAGAGGTAGAGGCTATCTACGAGAGAGGTCTTAAGAATAACGTTGAAGGTGTAAGAATAGTAGAGCACGACGAGCTTCTCGCTATGGAGCCTAATCTCAATCCCGAGCTTGACTGCGCGCTCTATGCTCCCACAGGCGCTATAATCTGTCCTTACGAGCTCTGTATTGCCGCTGTAGGTAACGCTATGGATAACGGAGCTGAGCTTTGCCTTAACTTTGAGGTGGCGGCTATCGAAAAGGTTGCCGACGGATACGTTATAAAGGCGACTGACGGTCGCGAAATAAGCACTAAGTACGTAATAAATTCTGCGGGAATTTATTCCGACAAGGTAGCTGCTATGACGGGTGACTGCGATTTTGACGTTCATCCCAGACGTGGCGAGTATATGATACTTGATAAAGAATGTGCAGGATTTGTTGATCGCACTATATTCCACACTCCTACCAAGATGGGTAAGGGTATTCTCGTGACCCCCACCGTTGATAACAATATCCTGTTGGGTCCGACAGCTCTTGACATTGAGGATAAGGAGGATACATCTGTTACGGCTGATGGCTATGCGCGTATAGTTAAGGGCGCGTGCGACAATGCCGCAAATATCCCCTTCAATAAGGTCATTACCTCTTTCTGCGGGCTTCGCTCGGTTGGAAGCACGGGAGATTTCATAATCAAGATGAGAGAGGGCGTAGTTACTCTTGGCGGTATCGAAAGCCCGGGTCTTAGCTCGGCTCCCGCGATCGCTGAGTACGTTGCTCAGCTCCTTGGTGAAAATGGCGTTGCTATGACCAAGAAGGCAGATCATAACCCGATCAGAAAGCCTGCTCACGCATTCCACGAGATGAGCATGGAGGAAAAGAATGAGGTCATCAAGAAGGATAACCGCTACGGACGTATAGTCTGCCGCTGTGAGGGTATCACAGAGGGTGAGATCGTTGAGGCGATACATACCAATCCCGGTGCGACCGACGTTGACGGTATCAAGCGCCGCACAAGGAGCGGAATGGGAAGATGCCAGGGAGGCTTCTGCTCTCCTATCGTTGTTGATATCCTTGCTCGTGAGCTTGGAACGTCGCTTGAAAATATCACAAAGTTCGGTAAGGGCTCTGTGATAAATTATGCTAAGACAAAGGGGGACTGCTGATATGAAGAAAATAGATCTTGTTATCGTTGGTGGCGGTCCTGCCGGAATGGCTGCTGCGGTTGCGGCTTATGACGCGGGTCTGCGCGACATACTTATTCTTGAGCGTGACACCAGCCTTGGCGGAATTCTCCGTCAGTGCATACATAACGGCTTCGGTCTGCATACCTTCAAGGAGGAGCTTACAGGTCCCGAATATGCTTACCGTTACGAGGTTGAGGTAAGAAAGAGAAACATCGCTTTTAAGCTCAACACTATGGTTCTTGATATATCACCCGATAAGGTCATTACAGCAATGAACAGCGAGGATGGAGTGTTTACTCTCGACGCAAAGGCAATAATTCTCGCTATGGGCTGCCGTGAAAGACCGAAGGGAGCGCTCAACATCTGCGGAACCCGTCCCTCGGGTATATTTACCGCGGGAACCGCGCAGAAGTTCGTAAATATGGACGGATATATGCCCGGTAAGAAGATAGTTATTCTCGGCTCGGGTGACATCGGTCTTATCATGGCAAGAAGAATGACACTTGAGGGCGGAGAGGTAAAGGCAGTTTGCGAGCTTATGCCTTACTCTGGCGGTCTTGCAAGAAATATCGAGCAGTGTCTTAACGACTTTGGTATTCCGCTTATGCTCAGCCACACCGTTGTAGAGATACACGGTAAGGAAAGAGTAGAGGGTGTTACCATTGCTAAGGTTGATGCCAACCGTAAGCCTATTGCCGAAACCCGTCAGTATATCGAATGTGACACGCTTCTTCTCTCCTGCGGACTTATTCCCGAGAACGAGCTTACAAGAAACGCGGACATCACCATGGACAGAATAACCAACGGAGCCAAGGTTGACCAGGACAGACAGACAAGCATTGAGGGCGTTTACGCTTGCGGAAACGTTCTTCACGTTCACGACCTCGTTGACTACGTTTCCGAGGAGGCTGAAATAGCAGGTAAGGCTGCCGCCGCTTACGTGAGCAATGCGGAGGCTGCAAAGGGCGCGGATATTACTCTTGTTACCGACGGAAAGATAAGATACACAGTTCCTCAGCGCATTACCGCTAACAAGGACGTTACTGTTTACTTCCGTGTTGCAGACGTTTACAGAGATCTTCGTATAGTCGTAAAGGACGGCGAAAAAACTATTATCAGCAAGAAGAAGCAGAAGGTTGCTCCCGGTGAGATGGAAACCGTGCTTCTTAAGGCGGATATGCTCGGCGGACTTGACGGAAGCACGCTTTCGTTCGGTATTGAATTTGATTCTTGAGAAAGGTGGAGAGAAAAATGATTCGTGAATTGACTTGTATCGTATGCCCTAAGGGCTGTCAGCTCGTAGTCGAGCTTGATGACAATAAAAACGTAGTCAAGGTCGAGGGCTTCACCTGTAAGAGAGGTGACGTTTACGCGAGAGCTGAATGCACCGCGCCTATGAGAACTGTTACAAGCACTGTTGCTCGTGCGGGCGGTGGAGTAGTTCCCGTAAAGACCGACAAAACTATCCCCAAGGAGCTTATCTTCGAGTGCATGCAGGAGATAAACAAGGCTGTGGTTGCGGCAGACGCACCCATAGGAACCGTGGTTATCGAGAATTTGCTCGGTACGGGCGCTAACGTAGTTACTACGAGAAACGCACAGATATAAGATAGAAACAAAAGCGGCGGTCACGCGTGACTGCCGCTTTTTCTTTTTATAGATTATTTTTTGTATCTCATAATACCCTTGTATTCAAGAAGCTTTATGAAAAGACCGCCTTGAACCGTGCGGTTGCGCAAGCTCTTGTCCATATCGGCGTTGTTGTCGTGATAAACCTTGTGCTCGCCCGTGATCGTGTAATACCAGTCGGTCATAGGCACGCGTGAGGGAGAGCAGTTGTAAAATCTCCAAAGAGGGGCAATAAAATCTTCAAAAGCGTCGCGGTCGTCGGTAAGCGTGGCAGTCCAGAGCAGCCAGTCGGATTTCGTGTAGGGCTGCCTGTTGTCGAGTGCCAAGCCGTAAGCGTTTACTCGCTTTGCGTAGCTTGCGAATTCGGATTTGATAATCTCGCGGGGCATAATGTCGGTGCCGAAAAGCTTATCCCACACGATATTGTATTTCATACTGAAGGTGCCGGGCTTATCAAAGGCGAGGCGGTAGCTTCCGTCACCGTTCGACGCGCGCTTTGCCCAATCGAGAGCCATATCGCGCGCGAGCTTCATATATTTGCTCTTCTCGCGCTTCTTGCCGTTCATTCCGTAAATAATGGCAAGCCCCGCTATTCCCATAATAGCCTTGAGCGAAAGATTGCAGTTGTGAGCGAGATGTCCCGCAAAGTCGTCCGTACAAAGCTGATTTTCGGGATCGCGTCCGTTTTGGGTAAGGTATTTTACCCAATCCTCAAGTATGTCCAAATGCTCGTTTGCAAAGGCGGTGCTTCCGGTGGCAAGGGCGACAGCCGCCTCCATTACCAGCATATTTCCGCACTCCTCCACGGGCATCTGCTTTTCAAAACGGAATTTGCCGCTTTCCTTGTCAAGCCCGTAAACCTGACCGTTGAGTATAGGATACCTTCCGACGTCGTGGGGAGCAAAATCGTATTCCCAGGCGTCGGAGCGGGCAAACTTGTAGATAGGTCTTAGCATACCCTTGACGAGCTCGGGGTTATAAAGCAAGAAAAGGGGAACTGATGGGTAGCTCACGTCAACCGTAGCCGCGCAGCCGTTGGAGAAGCATTCCTTTGAAATAAACAGCACGTCGCCGTTCTCGTCAAGAACGAGCTTGTGAGCAGCTATTGCCTGACGGAAGGCAAGCTCAAGAATATCCGCGTACTTTTCTCCGCCCGCTTTTACCGCGTCGATGAAAAGTCTGTCCGCGAATGCGTTGCACTTTTTAAGCGTCGCTTTGTAATCCGAGTGGGCTTTTACTATTTCGTCGGTGATGAGCGCGCCGTCCTTGTTCCAATAGGATTTAAGGCGCTTGCCGAAGTACTCTATGCTGTAAACGTCGTCGTAAGCGAAGGTAAAGAGCGTGCTTCCCTTGATATTGACCTCGGCGTGAACGAAGGTCATATCCTCGCCCTCTCCTGTCGTGTAGGAGGTTTTGCCCTCTGTGGTGAGATAGAAGTATCCCCAGCTTATTCTGTGGTCGTCACCCGAGCAGGGAATAACGTTCTGCGCTACGGTGCCTATTCTTACGCTGCTGAGCGCTCCGAGAGAAAGCGTACGGCACTCAACGGGCTCGGATTTTGTGAGGTTGGTGCATATCTGCTCCGCGACAGATATCTTTATGCTGGCGTCGTGCTTTTTTCTGTCGCTTGATATACACTGCACCTCAAGGTAGCTGATGGGGCGTGAGAGAAGATAAAGATCGTCGGGCTTAACCGGCGAGGTAAAAATTGCTTTGAGTATAATTCCTGCCGCTTTGAAAACGTAGGTGGTGGAGAAGGCGTTGCAGTCAGCCGAGAGCTGTTCCATAGCGGGGGCCTTCCCCTCGCCGATGAAGCGATATTCAACTCCGTCTATCGTTGCGGTGCCGAGAATGGTGTTGGGCTTTTCCGTCCAGTGCTTCGCGGTTGTATCCGTAAGTCTGTCAGCCATAGACCAAACGCTGAAAAACGGGTCT
The DNA here is from genome assembly GCA_045534135.1 of Eubacteriales bacterium. Classification (GTDB taxonomy): domain Bacteria; phylum Bacillota; class Clostridia; order Oscillospirales; family CAG-272; genus HGM12713. The sequence goes on along the minus strand of JAZSJE010000038.1, from coordinate 927 downwards.
ATCGTTATAAGCGGATATGCGGGTGCTCTGAGTATCATAGAACCTCCTGAATTTGTACTTTTTTGCTCTTGTAAATTGTAATTCAAAACACAACTTTTTGTAAAATGTGCCGAAAAATAAGGACTTTGCAAAAATTCATTGTAAAAATCATCACAAAACTACGCTGCGAGCAAATCTTCCACCACCCGGCACTTTTTTGAAAAAAGAGCTTCTTTGACCATTATAACATCAAAAATGTGATTTTGCAATACCAAAAGTTGAAAAAGGTATTGAAAAAAACGCCTTTTTGGTGTATAATAATCGAAAAGACAGGCGGAATGCTTTTTTGATACGGAGTGTGAAAATGTTAGAATTTAAGGGCGTATCCTACTCGGTTGCGGGTAAGGATATATTGAAAAACGTTAATTTAAAAATAGACGACAGATTTGTGGCTATAACCGGACCTAACGGCAGCGGAAAATCTACGATGGCTAAGCTTATAGCGGGAATTATTGCCCCTACCGAGGGCAGGATATATTTTGATGGCATTGACATAACCGATATGTCGATAACCGAGAGAGCAAATTCGGGTATAAGCTTTGCTTTTCAGCAGCCTGTGCGTTTTAAGGGTATCACGGTTAAGGATCTGATATCTCTTGCCGCTGGCAAGAACACAAGCGTGGGTGAGGCGTGCTCTTATCTTTCTGAGGTCGGCCTTTGCGCGAAGGATTATGTAAACCGTGAGGTTGACGGATCTCTTTCAGGCGGCGAGCTGAAACGCATAGAGATAGCTATGATCAATGCGCGCGGCACAAAGCTTTCGGTTTTTGATGAGCCCGAAGCCGGAATAGATCTGTGGAGCTTCAATAATCTTATCAAAGTGTTTGAAAATATGCACGAGAGAACCCATGGTATGATAGTTATAATTTCTCACCAGGAGAGAATTCT
>JAZSJE010000011.1:0-10060 GCA_045534135.1 Eubacteriales bacterium | reverse complement strand
AAAGAATAATAAACATTATTGCGAATGCAAATGCCTGAACAACAAGTGTGATACCAACGTAAAGCCTGGTCTTCTTCATTTTAGTTTCTCCTTTATTTATTGTTATTTGCGTTCATTTTAAGATATGCGTTTATAAAGCCGTCTATTTCACCGTCCATAACAGCGGTGATGTTTCCGTCCTCATAGCCTGTTCTGGTGTCTTTTGCCAGAGTATACGGCATAAATACGTAGGAACGTATCTGCGCGCCCCACTCGATGTTGGTCTTATTGCCCTTGATATCCTCGATGGTATCAAGACGCTCACGAAGCTTGATCTCCATGAGCTTTGCCTTAAGCATCTTCATTGCGGTTTCCTTGTTCTGGAGCTGTGAGCGCTCGGTCTGACATCCGACAACGATACCCGTGGGCTTATGGAGAATTCTTATAGCCGAGTCGGTCTTGTTGATATGCTGACCGCCCGCTCCGCTTGAACGGTGAGCGGTGACCTCTATATCCTCCTCGCGGATCTCTACCTTGTCGATGTTGTCAAATTCGGGCATTACCTCGATGGAAGCAAAAGAGGTCTGACGTCTGCCCGCGGCATCAAAGGGAGAAACACGCACAAGTCTGTGCACTCCGTTTTCTGCCTTGAGGTATCCGTATGCGTTAAGTCCCTCTACCATAATGGTAGCGCTCTTTATGCCTGCGGCATCACCGTCGAGCCAGTCGAGAAGCTTGTATTTGTAGCCTCTGCGCTCTGCCCAGCGCGTTATCATACGGTAGAGCATCTGTGCCCAGTCCTGTGCCTCTGTGCCGCCTGCGCCCGGATGGAAGGAAACGATGGCATTGTTCTTGTCATATTCTCCAGAGAGGAGTATTTCTATTCTTTTTGCCTCTGCCTGCTTCGTAATCTCAGCAAGCTCGTTTTCGACTTCCTCTATATATCCCTCCTCGTTTTCCTCGATAGCCATTTCCGCAAGGGTTATGGCGTCCTCAAGACGAGCCTTGAGAGCCTCGTAATTTTCTATTGTATCCTTGGTCTGCTTAAGCTTCTGGAGTATGGTGGATGAGTTTTCCTGGTTAGACCAGAAATCGGGATCGAGCGTCTGAGCGTCAAGCTCATCTGCGTTGACCTTAAGCTGCTCAATTCGCAGAGCGGAGCCAAGATCGTCTATATCTGCTCTGAGTCCTATAAGCTTATATTTTGCTTCTTCAAGTGCGATTATCAAATGAAACCTCCCTCGGCAATGCTGCCGATATATCACGTCTGTTTTTTAATTTAACGATTTATTATATCACATTTTTCTCACCTTTGCAATAGTTTTATTATCTTATGCAAAAAAAGTGTAAAAAAGCGTAAAATACTAAGGTTTTTATTGACTTTATGATTAATTAATATTATAATATATTCGTATAAATATATCTACAAGGAGGAAAACGAAATGACTATAACCAAAGAGTCAATTATCGGTGACGTTCTTGACTACGCTCCCGATACCGCGCAGTTCTTTTTCGAGATAGGAATGCACTGCCTTGGATGTCCCTCTGCAAGAGGCGAGTCTATCGCTGACGCTTGCGCAGTTCACGGAACCGACGCTGATGCGCTTATCAAGAAGATAAACGATTTCCTCGCAAGCAAGTAATAGCGAGGCATTTTGGGAGTCATCGGTGACGGTGGCTCCCTTGACGCGGAGAAAATAATGAACATACCTAAAATAAGTAAACGACTGGAGGCGGCAGCTTCCTTTTCGCGGAAGGGCGCAAGAATTGCCGATATAGGCACGGATCACGCCTATCTGCCTATATATTTATATGCTTCGGGACAGATATCCGGGGGAGTGGCTTCGGATATAAATCAAGGACCTACCGACAGAGCAAGGCTCAACGTAAGAGGCTTTGGTGCCGAGAGCGCGATCGACGTTGTCCGTACAGACGGACTTTGCGGGATAGAGAAGTATGCTCCCGACGAGATATTTATACTCGGTATGGGCGGTGAGCTTATAGTGAGAATACTTGCCGACGCACCGTGGGTAAAGAACGGAAAAAGACTTATTTTACAGCCTATGACACATCCTGAGATACTCAGAGAGTATCTTTGGAGAGAGGGCTTTTCCATAATCGACGAGAAAATAGTCGAGGAGGATAAGCTTTACCAGATAATCTGTGCCGAATATACAGGAGAGATATATGAGCCCTCCGAGAGCGAGCTTTTCTTTGGACGGATAAACTCAGAGCGCAAGGATGAGCTGTTTTTTAAGCTTCTTTTGCATACGAGAAGCGTTTATGAGCAGCGACTTAGGGGAAAGCTTATGGCAGATGCCGATTGCTCAGACGAGAGGCGAATGATAGATTACATAGAAAAAATGACCAAGGGGGAAGAAAAATGACGGTAAGAGAGCTTTACTGTGAGCTTGATAAAAGGATACCCGCAAATCTTTCATGTCAGTGGGATAATGACGGACTTCTGTGCTGTCCCGAGGGGCAAAGAGAGGTAAAAAAGGCGCTTATTGCGCTTGACGTCACTTCTGCCGTCGCGGAATATGCCATGGAAAACGGGTATGACTGTATAGTGGCTCATCACCCCTTTATTTTTAAAGGACTCAAGGCGCTTGACGAGCAGGGCGAGGTGAGCGCAAAGGCGATACGTCTTATATGCAAGGGCATATCTGTAATGTCCTTTCACACAAGGCTTGACGCGGTGAGCGGGGGAGTTAACGATAAGCTGTGCGAGCTGCTTGGACTTTCCTCGGTGACCTCCTTTGAGGAGGATGGAATACCGCTGGGCAGAGTTGGAAGCGTTTCTCAAAAAATGAACGCTGAGGATTTTGCGCGGATTGTTAAGCAGGCTCTTAATGCTCCGTTTGTGCTTCTTAGCGACGCGGGAGTGGAGGTAAGACGGGTAGCGGTGCTTGGCGGAAGCGGCAAGGACGTGATCGAAGCGGCACGCGCTACGGGAGCGGATACCTTTGTCAGCGGACGTCTTGACTATCATCCCATGACCGATGGAGCGGATCGAATAAGCTCACCTATGAATCTTATAGAGGCGGGACATTTTTATACCGAGCAGCCCGTGTGCGAGGTGCTTAAGGACATGATAAAGGAAATCTGTCCCGACATATCCTGCCACGTATATTCGAGTAACGTAATTAAAGCTATCTGAAAAGGAGAGATATCATGATATACGCAGTTTCTGACCTTCACGGTTCATTTGATAAATTCAAAAAGCTTCTTAGGGAAATAAAATTTAACGACAATGACGTTATGTATGTGATCGGAGATATAGTTGACTACGGAGAGGAGTCGATGGATCTTCTGTGTGATCTCAGCATGAGATATAACGTTATACCCATAGTCGGTGACCACGATTTTTGTGCGCTGAAGCTTCTTCGCGAGCTTGATAAAATGCTTAGCGGTGAGGCATCTCCCGATCCTGAGGTCATAAGTGAGATGACCGAATGGATAAAGGACGGCGGTCAGACAACGATGGAGGGATTCAAGGCGCTTGACGCGGATATGAAGGAGGGCATACTTGAATACCTTGAGGATATGTCGCTCTACGAGGAGGTAGAGGCGGGCGGTAAGAAATATCTGCTCGTTCATGCGGGTATTGCGGATTTTGATCCAGATGCAGCACTTGACGACTATATGCCCGAGGATTTTATAGGCGAGTTTGCCGATCTTGAGCATCAGCTTATAGACGGTGTTACGCTCGTTGTCGGACACGTGCCGACCTACGAGATAGACGGTGCCCAGAGGGGCAAGATATATCACGGAGATGGTGCTATTGCTATCGACTGCGGAGCGGCATTCGGTGAGCCTCTTGCGTGCATCTGTCTTGATAACGGCAAGGAATATTACATTTATGACTGAGATAAAAAAGGATGCCGTAATTGAGCTTGACATTACCGATATAAACAATCTGGGTAACGGTGTGGGCAGGGTCGACGGCAGAGTGATCTTTGTAGCGGGAGCAGTGAGCGGTGACAGAGTAAGAGCAAAGATCATAAAGGTGAATAAAAGCTTTGCGGTAGCAAGGCTTGAGGAGATACTCAGGCAATCGAAAAACAGATGCACGGAGGAGCTTTGTAACGCGCCGCTGTCCTGCGGTGGCTGTGTATACAGGCATATTACCTATGATCACGAGCTTGACTTGAAGCGTGGCTACGTAAGATCTGCCTTTTTTAAGGCGGGGCTTGGTGAGACGGTTATTTTGCCTGTGCTGTCCACGGGTAGGATAGCTGGATACCGCAATAAAGCGCAGTATCCCGTAGCGAAGAACAAAAACGGAATTTATGCGGGATTTTTTGCCGCAAAGACACACAGCGTGCTTCCCGCAGCGGATTGCGCCATACAGAATAAAGCCTTTGCTCCCATAGTCAGAGCAGTCTGCGAATTTGCAGAGCTAAACGGATGGAGTGTATATGACGAGGAAAAACAAAAAGGACTTCTGCGACATATATATCTTCGTGTGGGCGAGATCACGGGCGAGATAATGCTCTGCCTTGTAATAAACGGGGAAAGCCTTTCGAATGAGGAACGCTTTGCCGAGGAAATGAAGGCACGCTTTGAAAAAATCGCGAGCATAATACTTAATAAAAACACCGAAAACACCAACGTGGTGTTGGGTAAGCAATACAGAGTTATATACGGTAATAGCGGTATAGAGGACGAGCTGTGCGGATTGAGATTTTTCATAAGCCCCGATTCCTTTTACCAGGTAAACCGAGAGGGAGCGGAGCTGCTTTACAATAAAGCGGCAGAGCTTGCTGCGCTTCGCGGCGACGAGCTGCTTATGGATCTTTATTGCGGAACGGGAACGATAGGTCTGTCTATGGCAAACAAAGTCAAAGAGCTTTGTGGGATAGAGATAGTCGCGTCTGCCGTTGAGTGCGCGAGAGAAAATGCGAAGCGCAACGGTATAGATAACGCACGTTTTGTTTGCGCTGACGCGGGCGATAAACAGATTATACTCGACGCGGCAGGCGGAGTGTGCCCTGACGTAGTCATAATGGACCCGCCGAGAAAGGGAAGCACGAGGGAGCTTGTGGATTGCCTTGCGGAGCTTGGCGTACCTAAGATAGTTTATATTTCTTGCAATCCCGATACACTGGCGCGCGATTGCGCGTGGTTTGCGGAGAATGGATACAAAATGAGCGACGTACAGCCTGTTGATATGTTTCCGAGGACAGGGCACGTTGAAACCATTGTTTGCCTTCGCAAACAATAGTTTCAGCATCGATATGTGCCACTTCGTGTCACTCGATATAGCCCACGGCTCGATATGCCATGCGGGGCAAGAGGTGTCACATATCCATGCCGAATGCGAATGAAATGAGCATATCTCGAATTTCGAGCATGGCGAGAAATATATCGACTTCGCCATAGGCGAATATATCAACAAATAAGAAAGGACCAGGCACAAAGATGAGATACATAGTTGACCACGATTATCACATTCACACACAGCTATCCACCTGCTCGAACGATCCCGAACAGACAGCGGAGCGGATATTGAGGTACGCTAAGGATAACGGACTTAAGAGTATATGCGTTACCGACCATTATTGGGACAGAGATACCGAGGGTGCTACAAATTGGTACAGACCCCAGGATTTTGAATATATATCGAGCATTCTTCCCTTGCCGCAGGCAGATGAGGTCGAGTTTTTGTTTGGCGCTGAAACCGAATTCAGCAAGGAAAACAAAATAGGCATGCCGATATCTCGCTTTGACTCTTTTGATTTCGTAATAATTCCTACTACGCACATGCATATAACGGGACTTACGATAACACAGGAGGACGCCTTGAGCGAGAACACAAATCAGATAAGAGCTGAGCTTTGGATAAAGAAGTTTGACGCGCTTCTTGATCTGGATATTCCTTTTTGTAAGATCGGTATAGCACATCTGGCTTGTCCACTCATAAATAAGAAATCCCCTGAGGATTATTTTGACGTGCTTAACAGAATTCCCACGGTGGAAATGGAGCGCGTATTTGCAAGGGCTGCCGAGAAGGGCTGCGGAATAGAGCTTAATCAAAGTGATATACGAAAAATGAAGCTTGAGCCCGATATTGTAGGACGTATGTTCCGTGTAGCTAAGCAACAGGGCTGCAAATTTTATCTTGGAAGCGATGCGCATCATCCTACCAGTCTTGACAGTGCCAAAGAGAATTTTGAGTACGCTGTAGATCTGCTTGGACTTGAGGAGAGCGACAAATTCCATATAGGCTGAGCTTTTTCGCGATAAGGTGGCTTTTATGTTTGACGTTATTATGCCTATGATACTGGGAGCATTTATAACAGTCATAGGAATTTTGAATATGAACGGCGACGTTCGGTCGCTTCACAAATATCACCGACACAGGGTTGCCCCCGAGGATATTAAGACCTACGGAAAGCTTGTTGGAGCAGGAACTCTTACGTGCGGAGCGGGGCTGATAGTTTTCGGTATATTTGAGCTTATTTCCAAGCTCATGTCCGTATTTTTTATTACTATAGTGGGAAGTGTTATCCTGATAGTGAGTGTGGTAATAGGCTTGGTAATTATGATTTTTTCTATGATCAAATATAACAAAGGGATATTTTAAGAGAGGACAAAGCTATGAAGATAATGGTATATAATACACAGCATTGCTTGAACTACATTACGAGAAAGATAGATTTTGACATAATTGCGAAGATCATAAAGGAGTGCGATGCCGACATCGTAGGACTTAACGAGATGAGGGATAAGGGGGTCAGTGCCGAATACGAGGCACAGACAGAGATACTCTCACATCTTACAGGGCTTGAGCACAGTTATTTTGCGCGTGCTATCTTCTTTGACGGTAAGGATCCCTACGGCAACGCGTTTATTTCAAAAATACCGATAGTGTCGGCGCAGACTATCCTTGTACCCGATCCCGATCCGAGAGGGTATGACGGATATTATGAAACGAGATGCTTGCTTAAGGTGAAGCTTGAAAACGGACTTACCGTTCTTGTTATACATTTCGGACTTAATCCCGATGAGCAGGAGAATGCGGTAAAGACGGTACTTGAGCATCTTGAGGATGAGAAATGCGTTCTTATGGGTGACTTTAACGTTGAGCCAAGCGATCCTGTGCTTGCTCCGATAAGAGCGAGAATGAAGGATGCGGCAGAGCTTTTCGGTGAGGAAAAGCTGAGCTTTCCGTCTGACGTCCCGGTAAAGAAGATAGATTATATTTTTGCCTCTTTGGACGTAGAGATAAGAGCTGCGGATATTCCCGCGCTTGTGGGAGCTGACCACAGACCTCATACGGCAGAGATAGAGCTTTGAGGTGAGTTATGAATTTTGAAAAAAGCATTTATGAAAACAGAACAGAAAAGGGAGCGCCGCTTATAGTCGCACACAGAGGAGTATGCGGGGCAAACGTTCCCTGCAACAGCCTTGCGGCATACAAGATAGCAGTAGATCAGGGTGCTGACGTGGTCGAGATAGACGTAGCGATAACCAAGGATAAGAAATATTACGTATTTCACCCGGGAACCGAGCCGATATTTCTCGGTATCAAAACCTATATTTGCGATATGACTGCCGAGGAGGTTGATAAGCTCAGACTTCTGAACCAGGATAAAGCTCCTACGAGCTATAAGATCCCAACGCTCAAGGAGGTTTTAGAGCTGCTTCGCGGCAAGGCGTACATAAACGTTGATAAGTTCTGGACCGATATTGAAGGTATCTCACGCGAGATACGCGCGGCGGGAGTGGAAAAGCAGGTCATAGTTAAGACGGGTGTGGACGAAAAGACGCTTGCCGAGGTCAAAAAGCATGCCTCTGACTTTATGTTCATTCCGATAATCAAAAAGGACGAGGGAATTACCCAAAGGCTTGCCGCTGACGGCATAAACGTCATTGGCGCAGAGGTGCTTTTTGAGAGCGAGGATGCCGAGGTTATAAGCGATGCTTATATTAAGAGTATGCACGACCGCTCTCTCATGGTCTGGGTAAATTCGATAATATATGACGAGAGGGCAGTGCTTTCAGCGGGACATACCGATGACGCCGCGCTTACGCGCTCCGCGGATTTCGGATGGGGCTGGCTTATTGATAAGGGTGTCGATATGATACAGACCGACTGGACGCTGTCGCTTAAAAACTATATAGATTCAAGAAAAAAATAACGGAATTTAAAGGAGGAAAAAACAATGCTTGCAAATAACGTAATACTGAATAATGGCTATGAGATCCCCTCAATAGGATTTGGAACATGGAAAACACCTGACGGAGAGGTGGCTATAGCTTCGGTCAAGAAGGCGGTAGAGTGCGGATATACTCATATCGATACTGCCGCTTGCTATAAGAATGAAAAGAGCGTCGGCGCTGCTATCAAGGAGTGCGGAGTGCCCCGCGAAAAGCTTTTCGTCACGAGTAAGCTCTGGAACACAGAGAGAGGCTATGAAAAGACCAAGGCTGCATTTTATAAGACGCTTGACGATCTTGGACTTGACTATCTTGATCTCTATCTTATCCATTGGCCCGCAAACGCGGTTCAGTTTGAAAATTGGGCAGAGATAAACGCAGAAACATGGAAAGCCTTTGAGGAGCTTTATCTTGAGGGTAAGATCAAGGCAATAGGACTTAGCAACTTTATGGTATGCCATCTTGAGGAGCTTATGAAGACGGCTAAAATAAAGCCTATGGTAAATCAGATAGAGTATCACCCAGGATATATGCAGACACAGGTCGTTGAATACTGCAAGAATAACGGTATCCTGGTTGAGGCATGGAGTCCTATTGGCTCGGGACGCTTGCTTGAAAATCCTCTGCTTGTAGAGATTGCGCAGAAGTACGGAAGATCGGTAGCGCAGATCTGCATACGCTGGTGCTTGCAAAATGATACGCTGCCCTTACCCAAGTCGGTAACTCCCTCGAGGATCGAGGAAAATCTTAAGGTGTTTGACTTTGAGATATCCGAGTGCGACATGAAAAAGATAAATTCCATGGAGCTTTGCGGTTGGTCCGGTCACAATCCCGAAACTGTCACCTTCTGATAGGTTAAAAACATTTTGAAATGAACAAAAAAGCATTCTTGTATATCATACTTGCGGGAGTACTGTGGGGAACGTCGGGGCTGTTTGTAACCGCCCTGGCTCCCCTTGGCTTCTCGTCGATGCAGATGACTGCCGCAAGGGGTATAGTATCCTTGATCTGCTTCCTTGGCTATGCATTGATCTTTAACAGAAAGCTTTTTGCGCAAAAGCCGATGTCATTGCTTTTGTTCCTGGGAAGTGGAATTTCGCTGTTCGGCACTGCCTTTTGCTATTATACCTCGATGCAGCTGACCTCGGTATCTACCGCTGTGGTTCTTATGTATACCGCACCGATATTCGTTACGGTCTTTTCTGTTGCCTTTCTTGGTGAAAAGCTTACGAAGCTGAAAGTCTTAGCTATTGCTATGATGATCGTAGGTTGCTGTCTTGTTTCGGGTATAATAGGCGGACTTAAGTTCGATGTGCTGGGAATACTTATAGGATTTCTTTCAGGAATTTTATACAGCTCGTACAATATACTTACGAAAATAGAGATGCGCAGAGGATGCGAGCCCGCATCGGCGGCAATGTATAATTTTGTAGCCATGTCGGTAATAGCTACATCCGTGTGCGATCCTGTGAGCATGATAGATCTTATTGACTCTTGGTGGGCAATTGCTCTGCTTGTGGGAATGGGAGTGGCTACTACAGTACTTCCGTATCTGTTTTATACAATGGCGATGAAGGATCTGCCTGCAGGTACTGCTTCCTCGCTCGGTGTGGTAGAGCCGTTGGCGGCAACGCTTTTCGGTATGATGTTCCTTTCGCAGATACCGGATCTGCTTTGCGCTTTGGGTATAGTTGTAATAGTTGCGGCTATCTTCCTTTTGGAAATGACCGAGGATAAAAAGAAGAAGGGTAGAGAGAACGGAAGATGAAAATAACTTTTTTTGGAACGGCTGCCGCAGAGGGATTTCCGGGGCTGTTTTGTAACTGTAAATATTGCGCCAGAGCAAGAGAGCTCGGTGAAAAAAACATAAGAGGAAGAAGTCAGGCGCTTATTGACGGTGATCTTCTTATAGATA
>JAZSJE010000235.1:0-15497 GCA_045534135.1 Eubacteriales bacterium | reverse complement strand
CCGTAGTTGCGGCAGTCAAGACCGTTTTCAGCTCTGCAATCCTCGGCTGTGGAAATACAGTCAAGCATTCCTGTCATAAGATCGAGCTGTACCTGACCTGGCTTTCCTCTCGAGAGGTCAAGGGCAAGACCCTCACCCTTCAGAGCATTATATTCTTTTTCAAGCTCAATTTTGAGCTCCTGTAACTGATTCTGTGACATTTGAGAATAATTCATAGGTCCTCCACCACATATAAATGTTTTCGTTTTTTATATATTTTTTCACATCCTGGAGTATTATAGCACACAAATATCAAAAAAGCAAGAATTATTTTTAAATTTTGCAAAAAAATTATAAAATTGCCCCTTTAGAGCTGTTTTTCCCAAAATCTACGAATAATTTCCGCAAGTGAACTTGCATTTCCTGCATATTTTACCCCTTCCCAATGCTTTGGAAAAAGAGCTCTGTACTTAGGTGTCGCATATCTGTCGTCCGCAAGTACTACAATACCGCAATCCTCGGCACGGCGTATAACTCTGCCCGCCGCCTGAAGAACGTTATTCATCCCGGGGAAGGTATATGCATAGTCGTATCCCATTCCACCCTCGCTCATCATATCAAAATGCTCCTTGATGATATTGCGCTCGTTTGAAAGCCCCGGCAAGCCTACTCCGAATATGACCGAGCCTATAAGACGGCTGCCGGGCAGGTCAACACCTTCGGAAAAAACTCCTCCGAGCACACAAAAGCCTACGCGCAGATGTCCCATATCATCCTTGAATGCAGCGAGAAATTCATCTCTCTGAGCACCTGTCATATTCTTTTTCTGCACTACCGTTTCTACTCTCGGATATTTTTTTATAAATTCCCGATAGGTCTGCTCAAGGCATTGGTATGACGGGAAATAAGCAATATAATTGCCCGCTCTCGCGGTTACAGCCGCTGCTATGACTGTAGCAAAGCGCTTTGCGTTATCCTCTCTCGCGTCAAAGCGCGTATTGACGTAATCGGCTACCGCGACGCACAGATTTTCTGTAGGAAACGGTGATGGCAGTCCTATCTTTTGGGCATTTTTGCCTCCGCCAAGCACGTCGCAGAAATATTCGGGCGGTGTCAGAGTCGCGGAAAACATCACCGAGGATACCGCACGAGTCAGCATAGAATCCATAATATCCGATGGGTCAAGACAGTATATTCTGGCGCTTATGTCCCCGTCAGCTATTTCAGCATAAAAACGGAATTTTTTATCAAAATACTCACTTATAGTAATATATTTTTTCACCGCGCTCAGAAGCATATCCATTTTTTGGCGCAACGGATGATTTCTGTTTTTCCTTATCCATTCAATACATTTTTTTGAAAACGAGTCAAGTGCTCTGCCTATCCTTTCGGGAAGCTGAGAGCTTATGTAAAATCCGCGCTCATTTCCCTCCCCGTCGCTTATGATATCATTGCGGCAGAGCTTTTTAATAGACTTAATGGATGCTATTAAGGGCGATAGCATTTGCTCTATCTCCTCACCGCACACGTCCTGCACGGCTAATGCCGCCGTTTCCTCAAAATCAGACAGTCGAAGCTCAGCCGAGTACATATCTCTCGCTCTGTCGGCAAGATTATGCGCTTCATCGACTAAAAATACGTATTTTTCATTTCGTGCATCAGCTTCAGCTCCGAAATATCTCCGAAGATAAACGGATGGGTCAAAGGCATAATTGTAGTCGCATATAATTATATCGCAAAGCTCGGAAAGATCCAATGACAGCTCATACGGACACACTCCGTACTTTTTCGCAACCTCTAAAATAAGGCTTCGGGGATATCCTCTGTAATTATCAAGCATCTCGCGCAAGGCGGCATCGACTCTGTCATAATATCCTTTTGAATTAGGACATCCAAGCTCGGCGCAGGATCGCCTTTCCGCGTGATTTCTTGCCGAGCACTGACAGAGCTGCTCTTTTGCGGTAAGAACTACCGTCCTTTGCGGGCAACCGCCCGAATGAAGCTTTCCCGCCGCCAAAAAGGCTTCCCTTCTCGTAGCCGTTTTGGGCGTAAGATAAAATATCTTATCGCAGTATCCCTTACCAAGCGCTCTAAGCGCGGGGAAAAGTGCGGATATGGTCTTTCCCGTACCCGTGGGAGCTTCAATAAATACACGCCCACCGTGCTTTATCGCATCATAGCATGCACGTATCATCGTTTCCTGACCCTCTCTGAGCTGTGAATACGGGAAACGCGCATTCTCCGCGGCAAAAAGCTCAAACGACGCCCTTGCCGCGCATATCTCGACGCGGTATCTTATACGCTCCAGAAGTCCAAGATAAAAACTCTCAAGCTCCGAGAACAAAAACTTATATCTGAAATACTTCAGCCTTTTTGTATCAAGATTGTAATAGCTGACTCTGCCGTCAACAGTCTTAAGCCCATCGCGCACACATACAAAGTAAGAATAGCATTTAAGAATTCCCAACGTCAGCTCGTCCGGGACGAAAGAGGCTTCTCTGCCCTTTACGCATTTGATCTTATCGACCTCAATTTTGCCGCTTTTACGTATTATTCCGTCAACCTTTGCACAAAAAGTGCAATAGATATCGCCAAGCCTCTGTGTATTAAAAAGCTCCACGTCGGGATTATAATATGCGCCCGCCTCGGACTGAAGCTTATAATAAAGCTCCTTGGCGTCATTTCGGGGCTCTGATATAGCAAAGGAGCTACCTATATCTCCGCTTCGCAGAGCGAGCAGACAAAGCTCGCTCACGCTAAGCTCGACCGCGCAGCTTTCACTGTTATATTTCATAGGGCTCCTCCTTTCTGCCGTCGCACAATGACCATCGGCCGATTGAATATTTTGCCATCGCCCTTAAGGCAGACCTAGCACGTTAGTTTTCATACATTACTATTATATCACCCCAATGCCCTTTAGTCAACCGAAAAATGTACTCCTCTTTTTCCATATTTTTAGGGGTACCATTTTTACACGTTTTTGCTTATAATGTAATAAAATAAGAAAGAGGTCATACAGAGGAGAATATATGGACTACATAATGATAAACGAAGGTAAATTGAAAATAATGCTTGAGGCCGAGGATCTTGCCGAATGGGACATACGCATAGATGAGCTTGACTATGCGAACCCCTATGCCAAGGCTATCTTTGAGGAAATACTTGCATATGCAAAGGAAAATTTCGGCTTTGACGCGACAGGCAGAAAGGTATTGCTACAGCTTTATCCCTCAAGAGATGGGGGTTGTGAGCTTTTTATAACCCGCTTGGGTGAGCTCGAAAGATCAAGCAAAGAAGCGGACGGTATCTGTCAAAGAGCCTACAGCTTTGATAAGCTTTCTCATCTGCTGTCTGTCTGTCGCAGACTTTTAATAAGCGGATTTAAGGGAGAAAGCTCCGCGTGGTTTGATAACGAGGGAAAATGGTTTTTGCTCATAGGCACTGAGGGCGAGAACAGCGAGCTTCAACCAATAGATGAATTCACGTTTATAAGTGAATTCGGAGATATCGAAAGCTCTAAATTTATATCTCTTTATCTGCACGAATATGCCTTCCCCATATGTGAAGGTGATGCCACCTCGACACTTGGAAAAATTTAATATATCAAGGAGATAGTATGGATAATGTCAATCAACCAAAGGACACGCAAAGCATAGGTTATCTCATAGTAAAGGTCTCCACCGCGCGAGGAGCTATCCCGCTTGAGGGCGCGGCGATCAACGTAAGAGGAAGTAAGGCCGAGAGCTCGGGAGTTATATATTCTTTGAGCAGTGACCGCGACGGACTGAGCGAAAAAATAGCTTTACCGACCCCCTCGCGCTCGATCTCAGAAGCGCCAAGCGACGAGATCCCATATTCACTTTGGAACATTGGTGTTTTTTAGGAGGGATACACCCCCATATCCTACCAAAACGTGCCTGTCTATCCGTCAATAGTATCGGTACAGCCTGCGATAATGATACCTATATCCGAAAATTTCCGCGTGCAGCCAAGCTTCGCGGACAGTAAAGAGCCCGAGCTTTAAGGAGGCATCATGAACGCAAATATTCCGTTTATACCCGAAAATATAACCGTACATCTCGGCGCGCCCGGTGAGAACGCAGCCAACGTAACTCTGCCGTTTATAGACTACATCACCAACGTAGCGTCAAGCGAGATCTATCCCACCTGGCCCGAGGAGGCTATAAGAGCGAATATATATGCGCAAATATCATTTGCTCTCAATCGTATCTATACCGAATACTATCGCTCTCGCGGATACGATTTTGACATAACTAACTCGACCGCGTATGATCAATCCTTTGTCAAGGATCGCGACTATTTTGAGAATATAAGTCAGATCGTAGGAGATATATTCAACAGCTATATTGTGCGCCAAGGCAACGTGGAGCCTCTGTTCGCGCAGTATTGTGACGGAGTGGAGGTATCCTGTAACGGGCTCTCACAATGGGGAAGCGTTGAGCTTGCCAACAGTGGATATACACCGTACGGAATCCTCCAATACTACTACGGTGATGATATAAACATAGTGAACGACGCGCCTATCATGAATATAGGCTCTACCGCACCCATACGTCCCCTAAGGATAGGAAGCGGTGGAAATGAGGTGCGCACTCTCCAGCTAAGACTTAACAGAATTTCAGACAACTATCCTTCGATACCAAAAATAGCTCTACCCGACGGAGTATTTTCCTTCGATACCGAAAATGCAGTAAAGCGTTTTCAGGAAATATTCGGTCTGACTCCCGACGGAATAGTAGGAAATGCCACCTGGTACAGAATACTCTTTCTCTATAATGCTGTCAAGCGGCTTAACGAGCTTGACTCGGAGGGTATAACGCTCGCTGAGGTAACACAGCAATTTCCGGGTGTCACAGCTATAGGCGATACGGGATATGCAGTGACGAATATCCAATATCTTCTTGCGTATCTGGCTCAGTTTTACAGTGAGATACCACCCGTTTCTCTCGATGGCATTTTCGGTCCCTCAACGCAAAACGCAGTAAGAGCGTTTCAATCTCTTTTCGAGCTTCCCGTAACGGGTGAGGTAGATCTTCTTACCTGGGATGCTTTATACAGAACATATCAGGGCTTTATAAAAAGCGTGCCTTTCAAGTATTTTGAAGGGCGGCTTTATCCATACCCCGGCGTACCGTTGAGGTTGGGGTCCGAGTCAGAGGTTGTTCGGCTTTTGCAAGAATACCTGAATTATATATCAAGCTTTTATCCACAGATCCCCACCGTTTCCCCGACAGGATATTTCGGCTCGCGCACGCAGGAAGCTGTCATTGCCTTTCAGCGTCTTTTAGGTCTACCGCCCAACGGCACGGTCGGAGCCGCTACGTGGAACGAGATAACCTCACTATACAGCGACCTCTATATCGGCAATCGTCTTAACGATGGGCAATACCCCGGATACGATATCGGGGCGCAATAATTTTTAAGGAGAGCTTGCTTTATGGATAAGCCACTGAATTTAAACGAAGCAATATATAATCTTCAAACCTACCTCAGAGCACTTTCCTTTGCGGACGACCGCATAACCCGTCCGCCCCTCGACGGACTTTTCGACAGTGATACAAGAAAAGCGGTAAGTGATTTTCAACGCACGCACGCACTTCAGCCGACAGGAATAGCAGACAAGGAAACGTGGGATGCCATCTTCAACGAATATCTACGTCTTATTGAAAAAAGCAACCGCCCTACGACCCCGAATTTCTTCCCGACCGAGCCCGAAAATTACAAGGCCGTTCTCGGTGAGTCACACCCATTTATAAGCATCGTTCAGATAATTCTCAAAGAGCTGTCTGTCATATATGACGGTTTTGACGAGGTGGAAATAAACGGTGTTTTCGACGAAACCACAGAAAATGCAATAAGGATCTTCCAAAAAGCATCCCTCCTTCCTGTAAACGGTCAGGTGGATATAATTACCTGGAACCGACTCACACGCGACTTTTTTAATCACTCCCCTTTCTGAATTTAAAATAAAAAGCATAAAACCGACCTCCCCGTGTCTATAATCCTAAAGAATAAAAAATGAAAAGAAGGTTTATATGGTTAATAGATTTACCCAAAAGGCAGAAAATGCTCTATCCTCTGCCCTCGGCTTCGCGCAGGAGCTCGGTCACAGCTATATCGGCACCGAGCATCTGCTGCTTGGCCTTATATCTCAAAAGGATAGCATTGCGGCGCGCATACTCAGTATGAGAGGCGCAAGCGAGGCAGTGCTTAAGAAAAGTATTATCGACCACATGGGAATTGGCTCAAGGAGCAGCATAAGCTCAGAGGACATGACACCTCGCCTCAAGGCAGTAATAGAAGGCTCGGCAAAGGAAGCCGAGAAAAGCGGCATAAGGTACGTGGGCACCGAGCATCTTCTTATGTCACTGTTGAGCAGGCGCGACTGCGTGGCTCAACGGTTGCTGCAAAACAGCGCTGTTTCGGTAAACGATATAAAAGCAGATCTGTCCGCATATCTGGGCAGTTCTCCCTCAAGGCAAAAGGAGCAACCCTCACGTGCCGACGACACGGTAAAAAAAGGCAAAAAGAGTCCGCTTTCTATCTATGGCAAGGATCTTACCGAGCTTGCGCGTCAAGGAAAAACAGACCCCGTGCTTTGCCGCGACAAAGAAACCGAGCGCCTAATTTACATCCTTTGCAGAAGAAGCAAAAACAACCCTTGCCTTATAGGTGAGCCGGGCGTCGGCAAAACGGCTGTGGTAGAGGGATTGGCTCAGAGAATAATATCCTCAAGCGTACCGCCCGAGCTATTAGACAAAAGAATAATCACGCTTGACATCTCATCTATGATAGCAGGCGCAAAATTCCGCGGTGAGTTTGAGGACAGAATAAAGGCTGTAATAGAGGAGGTCAGAGAGGATCCCTCGATCATTCTTTTCGTAGACGAAATGCATATCATGGTAGGTGCGGGAGGAGCCGAGGGAGCGATAGATGCCTCCAATATCCTCAAGCCCGCGCTTGCGCGAGGTGAAATACGCATGATAGGCGCAACGACCCCCACGGAATACCGAACTCATATAGAAAAGGATTCCGCGTTCGAGCGCCGCTTCCAGCCTGTTCAGCTTGAGGAACCTACACCAAAAGAAGCTATCAGCATCCTTTTGGGGCTGCGCAACCGATACGAGGCTCATCACGGCATAAAAATAAGTGATGAGGCGATAGAAGCAGCTGTGACTCTTTCGGTTCGGTATATTCACGACAGATTTCTCCCTGATAAAGCAATAGATCTTATAGACGAGGCGGCGGCAAAGCTAAGGCTCTCCTCACCGATACTCTCGCTCTCCTCTCTGCTCTTGGAGAAGGAAAAGGAGCAGGCGGTAAAGCAAAAAGACTTTTCAAAGGCGGCACAGATCGCTGTATGCGAGCGTCAGGCAGGTAGTCAAGGGGGCTTGATGCTTCTTGAAAAGCCAAACGAGAACGAGCGCGTACTCTGTGCCTCTCACGTAGCCGCAATCGTAAACGAACAGACGGGAATACCCCTTCAAAGCCTTGAAGCCTCCGAGGATGAGACCCTATCAAGACTTGAGGAGCTACTCGGTGAGCAGATAGTCGGGCAGGATGATGCCATACGATCGGTCGCAAATGCAGTGCGACGTGGCAGGAGCGGAATATGCGACCCTCACCGCCCAATAGGCTCTTTTCTGCTTCTGGGTAGCACCGGAGTGGGAAAAACCGAGCTTTGCAGGGCGCTTGCTAAAATTCTATTTGACAAAAAGGATTCCTTGATTCGTCTGGATATGTCGGAGTATATGGAAAAGCATAGCGTATCCAAGCTTATCGGATCTCCTCCCGGTTACGTGGGATACGGTGATGGAGGTATCCTTACGGAAAAGGTTCGCAGGCATCCGTACTCGGTAATATTGCTTGACGAGATAGAAAAGGCTCATCCCGACGTTTTCAACCTCTTGTTGCAGATACTCGATGACGGAACGCTTACCGATTCATCAGGCAGAGTTACCGACTTTTCAAGCACGGTCATCGTTATGACCTCCAATCTTATTTCCTCAAACGACGGCATAGCTCTCCCATTCGGATTTTCCGACAGGAACGATGCTCAACGATGCAATATAAGGGAGCACAAGAAGCTACAGGAATTTTTCAGGCCCGAATTTCTCAGCCGAATAGATGAGGTCATTCTTTTCTCCCCGTTAGGGCAAAGCGAGTTATCCACGATCGCTCACCTTATGTTAAAAAAGGTCGAGGATAACGCAAGACATATAGGTCTGGAGCTTATCATTGCGCCCGAGGTAGATCGATTTCTGGCGGAGCGCTGTATGCTATACGGCAAAGGCATGGGCGCACGTCCACTAAGAGCTGAGATCCGCGACCTTATAGAAACACCTCTTTCTCAGCATATACTCGGTCGAAATGCTGACAAGGGAGATCTTATAAAAATATCAATAGAGGAAAACAAAATAGTCTTTAAGCATGAATAAGCGTGTGCGCAGGGTAGATTTGAACCTTGCGCACGTCTTGTTTCATGTTTTTTTACTTTTGTTTACAACACGTTCAAAAATTCAGTATATAATATGTAATGTAAGTATGCTCTAAGGAGTCTTTTTATGAGTTCTTTAAATAAAAACACGAAAATTTTCATATACATCACACTTGCGGTAAGCCTTTTCTGCGCGTCACTGTTAAGTGTGTGCACCTTGTTTTTTTACGACGGAGATATAGGATATTATTCGGCAGGAGCTATCCTACCCCTGATCGCCACCGTGATTTTCTTAGTATCGGCGGTAGCTCTCATCCTGCTCCCATCCTTTCTTTTTGAAAAGAAAGGGGCACTCGACGTTGTCGGCGGCACCGCAAAATATTTTGCCTTAGTGCCCGCGCTCGCGTTCATTTTCCCACTTGCTGACGCATTCAAGGTTTTGATGGTAGACGGCGGGATCTTCACCGTTCTGTTGCTGGCAGCATCTCTTACCTCTATGATATTCTTTGCGCTTATCGCATTTTCAAACGAAACGACAACAACACTTACAGTCCTTTGCGGAGTTGGCGTGATACTTTGGCTGGCGCTGTCCTGGATCCGCTCTTACAATGACTTTTTCACCGTTATGAACTCTCCCGATAAAAGGTTTTTCCATTTCGCGTGCGTAGGTGCCGCACTGCTTATGTTGGGCGAGCTGAGAGTTCTCTGCTCTAGCGCAAAGCCCCGTTCCTATTTCCGCTACATTTCGCTTGCTACGCTCACTTTGGCTTGCTTCGTTATTCCTACACTTGCAGACAGATTAAGCGGTATATCATATAAAAACGCCGCTACTCTGGGCGAGACCGTAGTCCTTGCCGCACTCCTGATATATGCTGTGGCAAGAATTTTCTCTCTGCTTCCGAAAAAGGAAAAGACAGAGCTGAAGAATGAATGCGATCGTGAAGCAAAAGAAAACGTGGAAAGCTGTGAACTCGAAGCAAGTGAAGCTACCGAGGAATGCGAGGTGACCGAGGAAACAGAGCAAATACCCGAGGATACCGTCACCAAGGAAAGTGCTGAAGAATAAATGATAAAAATTTACATGAGAGGAGAAAAAACATGAGCGCAAACGACCGTATACAGTGGCTCCATAAAATGATAGCCGAAAATTGTTATCCCAATGCCTCTCACCTTGCCGATAAATTTTCGATCTCTCCCCGTCAGGCACAGCGTGACGTGGAATTCTTGCGAAAAAACCTCAAGGCACCTATGCGCTATTCACCTATACATAAGGGATATTGCTACACAGAAAAATATTCGCTTCCTCTGATAATTGAAAGCGAAAACGATATGGACCTTCACGACGTATGGAAGGGCATGCGCCAGTTTGACGGCAAAAATGCCGAGCGCGCTGTACTTCAGCTTCAGCTGCCCTACTCCGCGGTTCTTGAGATCCACGACAGAATGACCGTGCTTAATCTGCGCAGCCTCATCGTTGCCGACGAGCCCCACCACAGATATCGCTGCGAATTTCCAAGTGTTGAGCTTTTCCTTGGAATAATTATGTCCACAGGTGCGGACATTAAAATTATAGAGCCCCTGTGGCTTCGTGAAAGACTTGTAGAATTTGCTCAAAGAGTGCTTAAAAATAATCCTACCGAAGAATAAAATTTTTTCAAAAAAACTATTGACAAATAAAATTTTTGTGGTATAATATATCCGTTATCCAAAGACAGCAGGTTCCCGTAAAGGCGCAAGCTTTCCTGCCGAGGAGAAATTGATCGTATATATTTTTGTGATCTTTCTTCCTTGGCGCACTGTGCCCTTCGGAAGAAAGTTTTTTTATTTGCTGTCAGCTATTCTCAACAGGAGGTAAAACAAATGCCCAGCAAATCCATTCTCGAACAAAAGCAGGCGATCGTTGCTGATCTTGCCGAGCAGTTAAAGAATTCTCCCGCAGGCGTTGTAGTTAACTACCAGGGTATCACCGTTGATGCTGATACAAAGATGCGTAAGGCACTTCGTGAAGCAGGTGTTAAGTACACTGTTATGAAGAATTCGCTCACAGGCAGAGCATGTGACGAGGTTGGTCTCGGCGAAATGAAGCAGTACCTTACAGGTATGACAGCTATCGCTATCGGAACCAACGATCCTATAGCTCCCGCGAAGGTTCTCAAGGAGTATGCAGAGAAGATCGAGTCTTTCCAGATCCTCGCAGGTTACCTTGACGGCGCAGTAGTTGACGCTAACACCGTTAACACCCTCGCTGATATTCCTTCTAAGGAAGTTCTTATCGCAAAGCTTCTCGGAAGCATCAAGAGCCCTTTGTACGGCTTCGCTTATGCTATCCAGGCAGTTGTCGACAAGAACGGCGAAGCAGCTCCCGCAGCAGAGGAAGCTCCCGCAGAGGCATAAGCCCTGCACAATCTATACCGCAAGGTATTCTATTTTCAGCGTAAAATACGCACAACAAAAAATTTTAATTAATTCCATTTAAGGAGGAATACAAAAATGGCATCCGAAAAGATTACAAACATTCTTGAAGAGATAAAGTCTCTTACTATTATTGAACTCGCTGACCTCGTAAAGGCAGTTGAGGAGGAATTTGGCGTATCCGCAGCAGCTCCCGTAGGAGTAGTTGCAGCAGGCGGCGCAGCTCCCGCAGCAGCAGTTGAGGAGAAGACCGAATTTGACGTAGTTCTTAAGGCAGCAGAGGCAAGCAAGCTCAACGTTATCAAGTTAGTTCGTGATCTTACCGGGCTGGGACTTAAGGACGCTAAGGATCTCGTTGAGAGCGCTCCTAAGACCATCAAGGAAGGTATCGCTAAGGACGAGGCTGAGTCTGTTAAGAAGGCTCTTGAAGAGGCTGGCGCTGAGGTTGAGGTTAAGTAATTTAACCCTACTTAAGGTAACAGAAAAAGGAACACCACGGTGTTCCTTTTTTCTTTTATCTACCAAAAATATAGCTCTACGTTATTGACAAAAAGAATCCGTTAAGTTAGAATATTATTAGAATGTTATTAGCAACCGGCGGAGGTATCTCTATGAAAAAAACCTTACACATAATACCCCACTCTCACTGGGACAGAGAATGGTATATGCCATTTGAGAAGCACAGAGTACACCTCGTTGAGCTTTTCGATGATCTTATAGCCACAATGGAACAAAATCCGGATTATACATATTATCATATGGACGGACAGTATATAGCTATCGAGGACTATCTTGAAATACGTCCGTATATGAAGGACAGACTGCAAAAGCTTGTTCGCGATGGGCGCATAAAAATAGGTCCGTGGTACGTGCTTCAGGATGAATATCTGACAAGCGGAGAGGCAAACGTAAGAAATATGCTCTACGGAATACGTCTTTGCCGTGAGTTTGGCGCAGAGCCCGTAAGCTGCGGATATTTCCCCGATGCGTTTGGAAACGTATCGCAGGCGCCACAGATAGTAAGAGGCTTCGGCTTTGACAATGCCGTATTCGGCAGAGGTGTCAACGATATAATCTCCATAGACGACGCCAACGGAGGTGTTCAGATAAAGCGTGAGGGTATCACCACCAGCGAGCTTATCTGGCGAGCACCCGACGGCTCTGAGATCATAGGTGTTCTTATGGCGAATTGGTACTGCAATGCCATGGAGCTACCAACAGACCCCGAAAAGCTTCGTCAAAAAATAGAACGGATAAGTGCGAGTGCTGAAAAGGTAGCTCTCACAGACCATCTGCTCGGTATGAACGGATGTGACCATCAGCCTGTGCAGACAGATCTCCACGATGTTATACGGCTTGCTAATGAGGTGCAGAACGAAATTGAGGTAAAGCAGTCTAATTTTGACGATTATATCGCCTCTATACGTCCCTCTAAGGATATTTTTCCCGTTTACGAGGGTGAGATCAACGGTCAGCTCTCCTCAGGCTCCTGCCCACTTATCTGTACCGCTTCGGCACACATTGATATAAAGCAGGACAACCATGACGTTCAGCATCTGCTTGAAAGAATAGCCGAGCCGCTTTCGGCAAGCGCTATGATCTTCGGCGGAGAATATAAGCAGGATCTGTTCCTCTACGCATGGAAAAAGCTGATGCAAAATCACCCGCACGACTCAATATGTGCTTGCTCCTGCGACGAGGTATATGATGAAATGAAGGTACGCTTCCAGAAGGCACTCGCCTGCGGTGAACAGCTTCGTGACGATTCGCTCCGCTACCTCGCAGAGCAGATAGATACACAGATCGACGGTGAAAAAGCAATAATAGTTTTCTCCACCGAGCCCAATTCCACTATTGCCACAGTAAAAGTAAACGTGGATTTTGATCTCGAAGATGATGTGCGGGAGGTTGCCGTTTTTGATGAAAACGGAAACGAGATCCCGTCAAAATTCAAGCTTATCCACAATCAATTTACCTATACT
Organism: Eubacteriales bacterium; assembly: GCA_045534135.1. Lineage (GTDB taxonomy): Bacteria > Bacillota > Clostridia > Oscillospirales > CAG-272 > HGM12713. The sequence goes on along the minus strand of JAZSJE010000235.1, from coordinate 2,666 downwards.
CTCCCCCGCCACACCTTCAGAAAGCCAAAGTACGTCAACCGCTTTGAGGTAGAAATGCAGATACAAACTCAAGGCATGGGCTACAAGGTATATACAGTCAAAAAGCAAGCGCCTTTTTCAGAGTGCGGCATAAAATATACCGAACACTCTATGGAGAACGAATTTTTGTCGCTCGATTTCAACCCCAACGGCACTCTCAATATAACCGATAAGAGAAGCGGTATCACTTATAGGGATCAAAATCTTTTTGAGGATACGCAGGACAGAGGAAACCTCTACAATTACGTTCAGCCCGACGGTGACGTTGCCATAACAAACGCAAGCACGAAGGCTAGCTTTTCGATCGACAGCGTAACTCCCTGGTCTGTTACCTTTAAATGCGCCATCCCACTCAATATAGATGCCGACCTTACGTCATACGTTACTCTTTCAAGCAGGATAGCGCGTGTGGATTTCAAAACCGTAGTTACAAACAGAACTGATGACCACAGACTTCGCGCTCTGTTCTCTACAGACATACCTACCGAATCCGTATACTCCGAGGGACAGTTTGACGTAGTGCGCCGCGATATAAAGCCGTCAATATTGTGGAAAAACCCGTGCAACGCGCAAAGAACACAAGCGTTTGTAAGCCTTGAGGCAGATGACGGTGAAAGATCTCTCATCATCGCGAATAAAGGACTTTGCGAGTATGAGGTACTCCGTGACGGAAGAAATACTCTGGCAATAACTCTGCTGCGTGCTATCGGTGATATAGGCGACTGGGGTGTATTCCCCTCACCGAAGGGGCAAATGAAAGGCACGTATACGCTTGAATATTCCTTTATTCCATACGCAAAGCAAGAGCGCTCTGTCGCGTATTCTCTGGGATATAGCTTTGCGTATCCCTCACTCAGCGCGATCTCTACCGATGCCCACGCGGGGAAAATCCCGTCCAAGCTCGATCTTGTTTCATTCGACAACGATTACGTGCGTATGAGCGCATTTAAAAAGTGCGAGGAAAGAAACAGCATTATTCTCCGTGTATTTAACACAAGCACTCTCGCCACAGCTCTTACTCTTAAGCTCGCTCCCGTCTTTAAGAGTGCTCATCTGACGGATCTCGGGGAGAATATCATATCCGACCTTGATCTGAAGAATAATTCACTCATGCTTGAGCTTGGCACAAAGAAGATCGCTACGATTGAGCTTTGCTTCTAAGCCAAAAATAAAAAGCTCCGATACGAAACGTATCGGAGCTTTTTTATTTTTAAAAATTATCTGTCGATAACTCTTGTACCGTTGAGGTAAGAGGAGAAAGCAGTATTAGTCATGTTACCCTTGTTACCTATCATAGGCCAAAGCACCTGACCCTGTCCGCTTGAAGCCTGGAGGAATGCTCCGTTGCAGCCTGCGAAATCAAAGTCAACTCTGCTGGTTCTGATAACGGAATTGAACTTGCCTGTAGCAAGGAAAGCGATCTGAGGCTTTACGCTTGCGTCATTCCACTTTACGTAGCAGCCGTAGTAAATATTGTTGCCCTCGCCCATGCTAAAGCCGGTAGCAAATCCTTCACTGGTGCACATATCGTAGTTGTTACCCTTGCTGGTATCTACGAATGCAGCACCGCCGTTGTTAGCGTTTCTGAAGGTAGCATAAACGCTCTTAAAGAGGTTGTTGTTGCCTGTCGCGTTTACTGCGGTAGCAACGTCGATGATACGAACGTTGGAGAAGGAGCTGGTGTTGCACGCAGCCTTGATTCCAACAGAGTTTCCGCCTGCACCGATTATGTTAACGTTCTCCATATCAAGGATACCGCTCTTGAGATCGAATGCCAAGGGAGAATTCTTAACGTCAACGTTAGCGATAAAGAAGTTCTCTGCGTTCTCTACCGAGATAGCAGTTGCGGTTCCGTTACCGTCGAAAAGACCGCCCTGAATATAGAAGGTCTCTGTGAGCTTCAGATCCTCGGGGATCTGTCCTACGCAAAGACGGAACAGAGCCTCGCCGTTAAAGCCGTTAGCAGCCTTTATAACAGCAAAATCCGAAAGACGGATAGATACTGCCTTAGTAGGATCTGCGTAAACTACGATAGGCTTAGAAATAACGTATTCTCCGTCGGGGAATTCAATAGTTCTTCCAGGGTTATCATCTATAACCTTCTGGATGCGGGTTGCGAGATCACCGCTTGCGCTCATCTCATCGGTAACAACGATGTTAGACTTGTAAGTATTTACCTTGCTGGCAGGATCTACAGAGCTGAGCTTACCTGCGAACACGTACTCGCCCTTGTAAAGCTTCTGAGTTGCATACTTACCTTCAATGTTTCTCGCGTCGCGAATTGCGTTGAGGTGTATAGCGGATTCAGATCTCTTAATGGTTTCAAGCATATCCGCAGTTATCTTTGTACCTGCGTTGATATCTTCCTTAACGATTACAACAGTTTCAGAACTATCCTTACCTTCCATATCACAGGATGCCAATGCAAGAAGGGTTCCGGTAATCATACAAACGCAAAGCAATGCGCAGAATATACGCTTGATCATGTTAGTCTTTTTCATAATACCATTTCTCCTTCCTTAAATTAGCCCAAACGATCGGTCTTACAGAAAGTACTGAACCAATCGTCGTAATGCTCGTCACCCCAAGCGCCTCTGGGATAAAGAACTACACCGTTACCTGCCTTA
>JAZSJE010000012.1:0-10823 GCA_045534135.1 Eubacteriales bacterium | reverse complement strand
GTTTTCCTCCCGAGCCCAACGGATATCTTCATATCGGCTCGGCAAAGGCTATCCTCATAAACTTTGAAACTGCCAAGAAGTATAACGGTCTGTTCAACCTTAGATATGACGATACCAACCCCACCAAGGAGGATACCGAGTACGTTGATTCTATTCTTGAGGACCTCACCTGGCTCGGTGCTACCCCCAACGGTGGAATATTCTACGGATCGGATTATTTTGATAAGTGCTATGAGTATGCAGAAAAGCTTATTATGGACGGCAAGGCATATGTTTGCGACCTCTCAGCAGATGAGATGAAGGAATACAGAGGTACTCTTACCGAGCCAGGTAAGGAAAGCCCCTATCGTAATCGAAGCATCGAGGAAAATCTTGATCTTTTCAGAAGAATGAAGGCGGGAGAATTTCCTGATGGAAGCCGCACTCTCAGAGCTAAGATCGACATGGCTTCTCCTAATATAAATATGCGTGACCCCGCAATTTACAGAATAGTTCATACCTCTCATCACCGCCAGGGTGATAAGTGGTGTATCTATCCCCTTTACGACTATGCTCATCCAATACAGGACGCACTTGAGGGAATAACCTATTCTCTGTGTTCTCTTGAATTTGAGAACCACCGTCCACTGTATGAGTGGGTCATCAACAATATCGGTATTTTCGATCCCGAGCCCAAGCAGAGAGAGTTTGCTCGTCTTAACGTTACAAATACAGTTATGTCCAAGCGTTATCTGCGTTACCTTGTTGAAAACAACATGGTCGACGGTTGGGACGACCCAAGACTTCCCACTATCTGCGCGCTCAGAAGGAGAGGTTACACTCCTTCATCTATCTTCAATTTTGTAAGAGCCGCAGGTGTATCTAAGGCTAACAGCCTTGTTGATATCGGTATGCTCGAGCACTGCATACGCGAGGAGCTTAACGAATGCGCTCCCAGAAAAATAGCTATTGAACATCCTATAAAAGTGGTTATCGATAACTATCCCGCGGACAAGGAAGAAATATTTGAGCTTCCCAACCATCCCCAGAAGCCCGAAATGGGAACAAGAAGCCTTCCCTTCACACGTGAGATCTATATAGACTCCTCTGACTTTGCAGAGGTACCGCCTCCTAAGTTCTTCCGTCTTAAGCCCGATAGCGAGGTAAGACTTATGGGTGCATATATCATCAGGTGCGGAGAAATAATCAAGGACGCGGACGGAAACATCGTGGAAATACACGCTACAGCCGATCTCGAAACAAGAAACGGAAACCCCGTTGACGGCAGAAAGATAAAGGGTACGATCCACTGGCTTAGCGCAAAGTATGCCAAGGAAGCTACCTTGATGCTTTATGACAGACTCTTTACTATAGAGAATGTCAATGCTATACCCGAGGATAAGACCTACAATGACTATCTTAACCCCGAATCATTGACTGTTATCGAGGGTGCAAAGATAGAGGCTTCGCTTGCAGACGCAGCTCCAGGTGATAAATTCCAGTTTGTACGTGACGGATATTACTGCAAGGATACGAAGCACGAAAACACCTTTAACCGAGTTGTAGGACTTAAGGATAGCTTTCCCGCAAAGAAATAAGGAGAACGCCTTATGAAAATCGCTCTTTGCTATATTGCGGCTATTTCGCTTATATCGATAATAGTCTGCATTTATGATAAAATAGCCGCTAAGCACATGACCCGCCACCGCACAAGAGAGGCAACTCTGCTTCTCTTAAGTGCTATGGGCGGCTCGGTAGCAATGCTTTTTACTATGCTTTTGATAAGACACAAGACAAAGCATAAAAAATTTATGTTTGGAATTCCACTCATAATTTTTTTGCAGGCAATTGCGCTTGGTGCTATGCACTACTTCTTCTTTATCAACTAAAACATAAAACATAAAAGAAAGGATAACCCCATGGAAAAAACAGAAAAGCAGCTTATGGAGCTTGACCTTTCCAAGTTCAGTCTTATATATCCTGACGAAAAGACTCAGGAAAAGCATTACAGAGGCGAAGATTCTCCAAACATTGATATGTTTGTGCTCGAGGAATTGGGACTTCTGGAGATATTTAATCTTAAAAACAGCAATCTTGACGAATATTTCACCAATGATCCCTCGGTAATATCTCACAGAATTGCCGTTTTCGAGGATATGCTCGATTATCCGGAAATATCCGTAACACTAAACAAGCTTATACCCGTACTCACAGATATTATGGAGCTTCGCCGTCTTGAAGCTGACACGGGAGATACCGAGTCATATCTTGAAAGTCTTACTGAAATTGAGCTTTACATTTCGAGTATATCTATTTTACACGCAGGTCTTTCACAGATAAAGGACAAGGTAAAAAGCGATGCCTTTAAGATACTTTCAAAGCGTATAGACGACCTTGTAAGCAGTGATTATTATTCCGAGCTCAATGCTAAGCTCGCTGAGCTTACGAGCCGTGTAAGAGATATAAAGAGCGTCACAATAGGTGTAAACCTTGATGCGCAGCTTCGTCCCGCATATGCAGGTGTTCTTTCTATAAACCCTGAATCCTTCCGTTCCGGTGACGTTATAGACAAGATCCTTCGTCTGAACTTCAAGGAGGACGAATATACCTGCATCGCAAATATGGTACCCTTCAACAAGAAGCAATCTGAAAATCAGCGTACTGCTCTGGCTCTTGCATTCAACTCGGCAATCAACGACGTTTACAAGCAGTCATTACGCTCGTGGAAAAAGATAGTTCAGAGTTTCGTTCTTGAGAACACCGACTTTTTGCTTAACCTTATGCCCGAAATAGAATTTTTGGTCAAGGGCACAAATCTTTTAAGAGCACTGAAGCGCAAGGGACTTTATCTGTGCCGCCCCGAGATAGTTACCGACAGAAATATCTTTGTCGCGCACGATATATACAATCCCTGTGTAGCGCTTAAGGTAGATGACGAAATGGTCATGAACGACATTGAGTTTGACGAAAGCGCAATGATATACGTTCTTACAGGTCCTAACCGAGGAGGTAAGTCGGTTATTACATGTGCTGTCGGCCTTGCTCAGGTAATGTTCCAGCTTGGAATGTTCGTTCCCGCAAGAGATGCTAAAATAAGCATGGCTGATGCCATATTTACACACTTCCCCACAGGTGCTGATGACACTATCGATAAGGGTCGTCTTGGAGAGGAATGTGCCCGTCTGCGCGATATATTCGAGGAAGTTACCGAAAACAGCTTTGTGTTCCTTGATGAGTCGCTTTCCTCTACGGGTGCGTATGAGGCTTCTTATATTGCGGCTGAGGTTCTTTCAGGTTTCAGCAGAATAGGCTGCCGTTGTCTGTTCTCCACTCACCTTCACGAGCTTGCGGCACAGATAGACAACATAAATGCACGTACAGCAGCCGACGGTGGTTCGACCATAGACACTCTGGTGGCAGGCATTGAGGACGGAAACCGCTCCTTTAAAATTGTAAGAATGAAGCCCGACGGAAAGAGCTACGAGCGTGATATAGCTGACAAGTATGGACTTTCTTACGAAAACATAGTCAAAACATATAAAAAATAATCTCTTTTATGAGAGGAAACGTTATGAATACAGAAATTTTAAAGTTACTTGAAAACGACCCCAAGCTCACCGCTGAGCAGATAGCTGTAATTCTCAACTGTGATAAAGAAACGGTGGCAAATGAGATACGCGAATTCGAAAAGAACGGTACTATACTTGGCTACAAAACGATCGTAGACTGGGAAAAGACCGATTGCGAGTCTGTTACCGCTATGATAGAAGTAAAGCTTACTCCTCAGCACAACCGAGGCTTTGATCGCGTTGCCGAAAAGATATATAACTATCCTGAGGTCAAGTCTGTTTATCTCATGTCGGGCGCATATGATCTCTCCGTAGTTATTGAAGGAAAAACAATGAAAGAGGTAGCGCTTTTCGTTTCTCAAAAGCTTGCTACTATAGAATCGGTAATTTCTACCGCAACCCACTTTGTACTTCACAAGTATAAGGACACGGGAATGCTTTATGAGATGCCCGAAATTGATGAGAGAGGAAATTACAACGCATGATAGATTACAGTAAAGTGCTGTCAAAGACAGTTGTTGAAACTCCAAAATCGGGAATACGTAAGTTTTTCGATCTTATGAGCACTATGACCGACGTTGTCGGTCTTACCGTAGGAGAACCCGATTTCCAAACCCCCTGGCACATACGTGAGGCAGGAATCCAGAGCCTTGAAAAAGGAAAAACCTACTATACTGCCAATGCAGGTCTCGCAGAGCTTCGAGATGAAATAAGCAATTATATGTCACGACGTTTCAATGTTTCATATAACTCCACAAATGAGGTCATAGTCACCGTTGGCGGCAGCGAAGCCATTGATATTGCTTTTCGCGCTACCATTGAGCCCGGTGATGAGGTAATTATTCCTACTCCTTCTTTCGTTTGCTATGCGCCTTTGGTAAAAATGGCAGGAGGTAATCCCGTAATTCTTGAGACTCGCTTTGAGGATAAATTCAAAATAAATCCCGAGGCGCTTAAGGCTGCGATAAGCAGTAAAACAAAAATGATCGTTCTTCCCTATCCTAACAATCCCACCGGAGCTATAATGACAAAGGAGGAGCTTGCGGATATCGCGCAAATCCTTAAGGACACCAATATAATAGTGCTTTCCGATGAGATATACGCAGAAATGACATACACGGGCAATCACTGCTCGATCGCGTCACTCGAGGGTATGTGGGAAAGAACTATTATTGCAAGCGGTTTCTCTAAAGCATACGCTATGACCGGATGGCGTCTTGGTTACATTTGTGCGCCAAAGCCGCTTACCGAGCAAATGCTCAAAATACATCAGTATGGAATTATGTCCTCACCAACGACCTCTCAGTTTGCTGCTATTGAAGCATTGAAAAACGGTGATGACGATATAAAGATGATGGTAGACGAGTACAATCGCCGTCGTAGATATATATTCAACGGGCTTAAGAGCATAGGAATAGAATCTTTCGAGCCTGAAGGTGCATTTTATATCTTCCCTAAAATCGGTGATTTTGGGCTTTCGAGCAATGAATTCTGCAACAAGCTGCTTTATGACTATAGGTGCGCTATCGTTCCCGGCAATGCGTTTGGAAACAGCGGTGAGGGCTTTGCGCGCATCTCTTACGCATACTCGTTAAAGCATATAACGCAGGCACTCGAAAGAATTGAGGCTTTTGTAAAAACTCTTTAATTTTTTAAAATTTATGATAAGAAAAGCAACAAAAAACGACGTATCGACAGTTTCTGATCTATATGAAAAGGCGATAAAATATGAGGATACTCATATTAAATATACCAGCTGGCAAAGAGGCATATACCCTACCGGAGATACCGCAAGATCAGGCATAGAAAAAGACTCCCTTTTCATTTATGAGGAAAACGGGCTTACCCTTGCCTCTGTCATACTCAATCATAAGCAGCCCCCCGAATATAAAAAAGCATCCTGGGGCTGCTCAGCCTCTTATAAAGAAATTTTAGTAATACACACACTTTGTGTTGATCCTGAATATTCGGGTAGCGGAATTGGTACGATCCTCGTTAATTTCATAAAAGAATATGCTAAGAACTTGAATTGTAAGACTATACGGCTAAATACGACACTTCGTAACGAGCCTGCCAAGCATTTATATGAAAAGAACGGTTTCATGATTGCAGACACAAAAAAGATCCTTTTAAACGGACAGATCCCCTGTGATGAACACATATTCATGGAATATATTCTTTAAAAAATACCGATAGGAGGTGCTTCTTCCTATCGGTATTTTTTATTTATTTTTAGGTTTAAAATATTGGTAGAGTGAACAAGGAATCATCCCGTTATAGAGCTTCCTTACCTTATCAGCACGTCTGCCGTAGCAATTTTGAAAATTCTCAGCAGAAGTAAGAACATATATTTGCCACGGATCAAAGCGTGAAAAGCTCTCTCCTATTTCTCTATAAAGACGATCCGCTTCTCGCGGGGTCATAAGTCGTTCACCGTACGGTGGATTACAAACTATACTTCCTTTTCGATCAGGCTTTTTTATCCTTCTTGCGTCTGCCTCAAAGAATTTTATTCGGTCGGATACGCCTGCTTGCTCAGCATTTGCTATTGCTACGTCAAGCACTGTAGGATCTATATCGGACGCATAGGCTTCAAAAGAACTGTCATGCTTTATTTTCGAGAGCGCTCTGGCTCTTTCCTCTTTTGCTATACGTCCATCGGATAATATATCAAACTGCTCGCAAGCAAAGCTTCTGTCAAGTCCGGGAGCTTGATCGGTCACCATCATAGCAGCCTCTATAGCAATAGTTCCGGACCCGCAAAAAGGGTCCCAAAAAAGGACATCCTCGCGCGGCCTGGATATTGCGGCAACCGCAGCCGCAAGTGTTTCGCGAAGCGGTGCTGCGCCCGATACAGCTCTGTATCCACGCTTATGCAAGGCAACACCTGACGTATCTATCATAAGTGTAGCAATATTTTTGAATATAAAAAATTCTATCTGGTATTTTGTCTTTTCCTCTGTGAACCAACGTATTCCATAATTTTCTGACAGTCGCTGCACCACTGCTTTTTTGACTATGCTCTGGCAATCGGGCAATGAAAACAGCTTGCTTTTTATTGCATGTCCCTTTACCGGAAAGGCATCTTCCTTGCCTATAAAATTCTCCCATGGAAGTGCTTTAGTGCCCTCAAACAGCTCCTCAAAGCTTTCGGCCCTAAAAGCGCCAAGCTTTATAAAAACACGCTCAGCAAAGCGCAAATTTAAGTTTGAAACAAAAACCGCTCTTTCATCGCCAATAAACGTAACACGTCCGTCCATTGTATCGATTCTTTGATATCCGAGAGCATCTATTTCCTCACCAAGCAATTTTTCAAGACCAAAAAGGCAGGTCGCAACCAGTTCAAGCTTCATATTTTTCCTCACTAAACGTACTTTAAACATTATAAAATAAATGTGTAGCTATGTCAATACCTTTTTGAGCAAATCACTTTGTTTTACTTGACATGATGCCGCTTTTTTGATATAATATATTATGTATTGGTGTAATTTAAATCAGAGGAGCTCGCTTATGAATAATAAAAAGAATGCTATGAGCGAAATTGTGGGTAACGACGCCCTTAAAAAGCAGCTTTCGAGCGATATAATGAGCGAATCTCTTTCTCACGCTTATATTATCGAGGGTCCCGACGGAAGCGGTAAGCATCTTATATCTCTTATGGCTGCCGCTGCGCTCTCATGCGAGAACAAGCATGATACAAGCATGCCACTCCCCTGTCTTACATGCCCCACGTGCAAAAAAATACTTGAGCTTAAATCTCCCGACGTTATTTTTCAAGGTACAGACGGCAAGGCTACATTCGGTGTAAATATATCACGTTTTCTTAAAGAGGACGTATATACCGTTCCTAACGACCTTGAGCATAAGGTATATATATTAGAGGATGCAGACAAAATGACACCTCAGGCGCAAAATGCCCTGCTTCTTACGCTTGAAGAACCGCCTTCTTTTATTCATTTTTTCTTGCTCTGTAAGGATTCGTCTGCATTATTGGAAACAATTCGCAGCCGTGCTCCAATTTTGAAAACAGAGGTGATCTCGGAAGCAAGCATAGACGAATATATTTGCAAGCATGATCGCAGAGCAGCGCAAATGAAGCTTGCAAATCCTAATGAGTTCAAAGAGCTGCTTAAGGCGGCAAACGGCGGTATCGGCAAGGCTATAAGTCTTCTTGATCCTAAGGATTGGAAGCCCGTAAAGGAATTAAGACAGAATACAGATGATTTTATCCGTGCGGCACTTATAGGCAAAAACGCCACCGAGCTGCTTACTCTTATGCAAAAGATATCGGGCAAAAAGGACGGAGGCAGAGATGCTCTTAATGAACAGCTTTATTCATTCGGAAACGCAATTCGCGATCTCATAGCCCTAAAAAAGTGCGATTCTCCTTCCCTGTTATTTTTCTGCGAGCAGGAGAAAGCCGTAGAAATTTCAGACCGTGTTTCTCTGTCATTTCTTTTTAACTTACAAAACTCTATATACGTAGCCATAGATGAAAACAAAAAGAATGCTAACGTTAAGCTCTTACTCACAAAGATGCTTACAACGGCAGAGCTTTTATGACATAAATTTTGAAAGGATAAACAATGGAAAACGAAAATAAAAATACATCTGCAAATACGGGAAATCGTCACAGACACAAGAACAGATCCCGTAAGCACAAATCTTATTTTATTACTCCTGCCGAGGCTAACACTGAAAGCAGTGCTAAAAGCACAGATAACAAGCCCAAAGCCATAGATCCTGCGCCTTCTGATAAGCAAGAGCAAAAAAATTCTACAAACGACAGTGCGAAAAAGCAAAATAATCCTGCGGGCACAGCGTCCAAACACCATAACAAGCGCAGAAGAAATCATAACCGAAGCAAAGAAAATCAAGCTTCTGTTACATCTGCCGCACAGCCCGAAGCCGAGTCAAAGAACGAAGCTCCTAAACTCGATTTCAGTGCTTCCACAGCCGCTTTTGCTAAAAAAGGCGATAAATTAGAGAAGCCCGCCCCTCAAAAGCTAGATAGCTTTGCTAATTCTCCGGAATTTGAAAAATATGCCGATTATGAGGAGTTTTCGTACGAGGAGCTTTACGGTAAGGATGCGACCGATGCAACAGAAAAAACAGTCACAGTTGATACAGAGGATCATGACGACAAGGTCGAAATTGATGACGAACAGCTGGTAAACGTTGTTGGAATAAGATTTAAAGCCTCGGGAAAGACATACTACTTTGATCCCAAGGATATTACCTTGAAAATGGGAGCTCACGCAATTGTTGAAACGGCAAGAGGTCTTGAATACGGTGAAGTTGCTCTTGGAAATACAAAAGTTAAGGAAAGTGAAACCGTACCTCCCCTGCGTCCTGTAATAAGAGCCGCGACCGAGGCAGACATAAAGCATCATGCTGATAATAAGCAAAAGGAAGATGACGCATTCCGCCTTTGCAACGAAAAAATAATTGAGCACAATCTCGATATGAAGCTTATTGATGCGCAGTATACCTTTGATAATTCAAAGCTTCTTTTCTACTTTACCTCGTCGGGACGCGTTGATTTCCGCGAGCTTGTAAAGGATCTGGCTTGCGTTTTTCGTACTCGTATCGAGCTCCGCCAAATTGGAATAAGAGATGAGGCAAAAATGGTGGGCGGACTTGGCCTTTGTGGCAGACCGCTGTGCTGTTCTCTGTTTCTTACCGACTTCGGACAGGTGTCTATAAAGATGGCAAAGAAACAAAGCCTTTCTCTCAATTCTTCAAAGATCTCCGGAATATGCGGCCGTCTTATGTGCTGTCTGCGCTATGAGCATGACACTTACGAGTATGAGATCAAGCGTACTCCTCCCGTAGATACACTTGTAAGAACGGTTGACGGAGTCGGGGTTGTAACTGAGACCAGCCCTCTTGTGGGAACAATAAAGGTTCGTCTTAACGAATCCCCCGAAATCCCCCCAAAATCCTACAAGCGCGAGGATGTATCTATTTTAAAGAAAAAGAAATAAAAAACAAAAAGAGACCGTAAGGTCTCTTTTTGTTTTTGTTTATTTTTGATTTGCTATTATAGCAGCTCGTATTTTATCTCTTAATCCCTCAAGGAAATCGTTACTACAAGGATAGTCGTCAAATCTGAGATCCCTATTTGCAGCTTCGTCGATCATCTTTACTACAGCTTCTTTGCCTATAAACGCCTCAAGCGCCGAGCAAATTCGCATATCCTCTATAGCCTGATACGTAACCTCTCCTCTTATTGAACCATATGCACCGTTCTTTCCGGGATAAACGATAAATCCGTCACCGGAAGGAAATGCTCCGTCTGCGGAAGATGTATTATAGGGATTAATGCTGTAATTGGAATGATTACAGTTGTAGAAGTTAAAGCCCCAATGCAAGAAGCCTTTTATATCATACTTGTAAAGAAGGAAACCGAGAATACGTACACGTGCCGAGGGTAACGCAAGGAAGGAATTAGTATATACAGTCTGCGGTCCGCAACAGTAGTATGTCCAAAGCGTATCTACCTTTGCGTTGATAAATTCGTGCACTGCTCTTACGGAAGGAACGGGATTTTCAACAAATCCCTTCTCGTAAAACTCTATGTGAGAAAGTGCATCAAGAGTCTTACTCTTTCCGATAAGAGGCTTGATTATATTATATGCCGTTTCATATTTTTCCATATTACTGAGATCAGGCTCATCTGAAACGTGGAAATAAGTGTTCTCAGCAATGCCCTCTTTTTCAAGCTCGGCAGAAATTGCAGCAATATACTGCTTAAGGAAAGAACGGTATTCCTCGGAGTCAGCCGCTACGTGCCAACCGAACATATAATCGGTCTTGCCGTTCTCGGTAACCATTATGTTAGGAGCACACTTTGAGCCCCACTGAGAGAAGAGGTGTGCCATTTCGTAATACTTAACACCGTTCTTCTTACAGATATCAACGAAGCGTTTGAATTTATCGAAATTAAACTCATACTTATCGCCCTTCTTTTCAATGTCAACAAGCTGAACGCAAGGACGGGCGGTTCCTATCTCTGTATCGAGAGGAGGAGTATGAATAGGTGTAAGTATCATATTGATACCAACGTCTACAGCTGCGGCAATATAGTTGTCGATAAGCTCCCAGTGTCTTTCGGAGAATATCTCCGTCTGATGAATGTCAGCGATACAGTCAGCGTAGAACCATCTTGTATAAATAAGCTTCTGCTCAGGAAGAATTGCGGGAACTACCTCTACCTCCATATCAACAGATGCGCACTCGCTAAAGCTGTAAGATGTCTCAGCAAAGATAACT